>NZ_JBFUHH010000064.1:0-25327 GCF_056402495.1 Microvirga sp. P4_A5
GTTCACGGGCGGCTTGAGAAGCGCGTGATCGACATCGCCGACGAGCGGCATCAGCGCGGCGTTGGCGGCAACGAGGTTCCAATGGCGATCGATTGCGAGGGCCGGATAGGGCTCATGCCCCTTCAGCACGAGATCGACCGCGTCGCGCGCCGCCGCGAGCGCGGGATCGTCGAGGGCGCGTTGCGAATAGACCGGCGCGAAGCCCGCCGCGACCAGCAGCACGTTCTGCTCCCGCAACGGAATCGAAAGCTGTTCTGCGAGAAGAAGCACCATTTCCCGGCTCGGCTGCGATCGTCCGGTCTCGAGAAAGCTGAGATGCCGCGTCGAGATGTCGGCCTCGAGCGCCAGATCCATCTGGCTCATGCGCCGGCGCTGGCGCCAGTCGCGGATGTGGTCGCCGATGGTGGATGTGGTGCTCATCATGCGGCCGACGATAGCGCAGAGTTCTGCGCCATTCCATGACCCCGCAGGTAATCGACCGGGCTACGGCGCTCTTTCATCATCAGGCCAAGGCCAACGTCCTGGCGGCCCGACACAATGGAGAACGATCATGTGGCTTTCCCCCTCGCCTTTCCTCCGTCAGGCGCTTCTCGCCGATGCGGTCACCAGCGCGTTGTGCGGTTTTCTGATGCTGCTCGCAGCGCATCCGCTCGCAGGAATGCTCGGGTTGCCCGAAGCGCTGCTTCGGAGCGCCGGCACGCTCCTGCTCCCCTTTTCGGCTTGCGTGGCCTGTCTCAGCCTGCGGCCGCGCCTTCGCCGGATGACCGTTTGGGCCGTGGTGCTGGTGAACGCGCTTTGGGCGATCGACAGCGTGGTTCTTCTCGTCACCGGCTGGGTTGCGCCAACGATGGCCGGCACTGTTTTCGTCATGGCCCAGGCGGCGATCGTGCTGATGTATGCGGAGCTGCAGGTGATCGGCATGCGCCGCTCGGCGACCCTCGCAATCTGAGTGAATGTGCAGACTGGGCGACGGCCGGCGATCCGGCCGTCGTCATGCGCTCAACCGTGAATCATGTGTTCGACTTTCGCCGCCAGCGCGTCGCCCGCGAACGGTTTCGCGATGACCTCCATGCGGGGGCCGAGAAATCCGTTCTCCAAGATCTTGTTGTCGACATACCCGGTCATGAACAGGATGTTGATCTCGGGCCGCAGCACCCGGGCCGCATCGGCGAGCTGACGTCCGTTCAAACCGGGCAGGCCCACATCGGTGAGAAGCAGGTCGACGGTTTGGTCGGATTGCAGGATCGCCAGGGCCGAGGGGCCGTCCTCGGCTTCGAGCAGGCGATAACCGCGCTCCTCCAGCATGTCGATGACGAGCCGTCGCACGACGGGCTCGTCCTCGACCACCAACACGGTTTCGCCGGCGCGCGCATGCCCTGTCTCGATGGATTCCAGCGTCCGATGCGCGTCGCCGGTATCGCCGCGATAGCGCGGAAGGTAGACGGTCACCGTCGTGCCGCGCCCCGGCTCGGAGGCGATCGCCACATGGCCGCCGGATTGCCGCACGAAACCATACACCATTGACAGGCCGAGCCCGGTACCCTGCCCGATCGGCTTGGTGGTGAAGAACGGCTCGAATGCACGCTGGCTGATGTCCTGCGGCATTCCCATACCCGTGTCGTGAACGGAGATCGCCACGTATTCGCCGGCCGCGAATTCGCGCCCGGTCGAACCATGATCCTCCTCGATGACGACATTGTCGGACCGGATGACGATGGTGCCGCCGTCGCTCATGGCGTCGCGCGCGTTGATCACGAGGTTGAGCAACGCGCTTTCGAGCTGGTTCGGATCGCAGGATGTGAGCCAGATGTCGTCTCGCGATACGAACGAGACCCGGAAGGTCTCGCTGACGGTGCGGCGGAACAATTCGTCCATGGAGCCGACGAGTTCGTTGGCGTTCACCGGACGTGGATCGAGCGGCTGCCGGCGCGAGAATGCCAGCAGCCGGTGCGTCAACGACGCGGCCCGACGCGCCGACGACATGGCAGCATCGATGTAGCGATTGGCCTCGCCCACGCGTCCTTGCGCGATGCGGGCTTCCAACAGGTCGAGGCTGCCGATCACGCCGGTCAGCAGGTTGTTGAAGTCGTGCGCGATGCCGCCGGTCAATTGCCCGACCGCTTCCATCTTTTGCGATTGGCGAAGCGCTTCCTCGGTCTGCCGCAACGCGTCGGCTGCGACCTGCTCGGCGGTGATGTCGCGACCGACCGCGTGAATGAGATCGTTGCCCGGTACGGCTCGCCAGGCAATCCAGCGATAATCCCCGTTCTTGTGGCGCAGCCGCACCGGATCATGGCAGCCGCTCTCACCGATCGAGCGTCGGACGATCCGCTCGGCGATGCCTCCCCGCTCGTCGGGGTGAATGAGCTCAATGAACGACGTTCCCTGCAGCTCCGCCTCCGACCAGTCGAGCACGAGTTTCCAGGCCGGGTTCGCTGCGAGCACATCGCCGTCGACACTCGTCACCAGCATGAGGTCGGTGGACAATTGCCACATGCGCTCCCGGTCGCGGCTGCTTTCCGCGACGCGTTCTTCGAGCCTGAAATTGCGTTGCTCCAGGTCGCTCGCCGCCGCCTTGGCGTCGTGGATTTCGGTGTTTGTGCCGATCCACCGCACGACCTCGCCCTCGGCATCGCGAACCGGCACGCCTTTGGCGAGAAACCATCGATAGGTGTGGTCCACCTTCCGGCGCAACCGAAACTCGCCTTCGAAGATGGCGCCGTTGCGCTGAGCCGCGTGCCATGCGTTCAGGATGGAATCATAATCGTCCGGGTGGAGGACCTGACGCCAGACGCCGTTCTGGAGTTCGTCGATCGTGAGCCCGGTATAATCGGCAAAACGTCCGTTGAACCATTCGATCCGCCCGTCGGGGCCGGCCTCCCACACGAGGTGCGGGACGGCTTCGACGAGGGCGCGAAAACGCTCCTCGCTCGCCCGAAGGGCCGATTCCGAAACCTTGCGGTCGGTCACGTCCCGATAGAAGCTCACGATGCCCCCCGGCACCGGGCAGAGCCGCAATTCCAGCCAACGGTCCATTCCGAATCCGAGATAGCGGCGCTCGATGGAGATCTGCTCCTGCTCGTCCCGGCAACGGCGATACGCGCCTTCGAGAAACGAGCCTTTGGAAGTGGGCCAGGCTTCCCAATGGGTCTTGCCGAGAATCTCGCTTTCGTCGCGGCCGTCATATTTCAGCGCCGCGGCGTTGATTTTGACCACGCGAAAATCGTTGTCGAACGCGACGAAGCCGTCGCCCAGCACATCGAGAATGCTCTCCGCCCGCTCGTAGACTTCATGCAGGCTCGCCTCGTGCCGCACCTGCGCCGTCACATCCTGTCCCTGCAGGACGACGGCGGAGGACAGGCGGCCGTCATCCGCGAGGATCGGTTGCACGACGAAATCGATCACGGTCGCGGAGGGCGGCGGCAGCGTCACCCGAACTTCGGATCGTCGCGGGTCTGCGAGGGTCTCACGGAGGCGGTCCCGCAGGCCCGTCCACGCGTCCGTGAGCGTCTCGCCGAAGGCCCGCCCGGCAAGGTCGCGGCCCGTCAGGCGCCGGAGGGCCTCGTTGGCAAAGGTGACCACGCCCTCGCCTCCCTCGACGACGCAGAGAAAGCCCGGCAATTGCCGAAGCAGCGCCAGCGCGTCCGGGCCCGTGAGACCCGGCGCCGTTCCCGCAGGGGGAATGGCGCAACCGGCCTCGACGAGATTGTCGTTCGTGACGCTCAGACGCTCCAGCATGTCCGATCTTTCGGGGCGCAATCCGGCCCGGACGACGCCCGGCGGGACCGGTGACCTTCGCCCCGTCCATCACCTAGGACGGCATAACATATACAAAGTAACGTTACGTTTCAATATCGAACTGGCCCTCTGGCGGGTCCGCTATCGGCATTTCAGAAGCTGCGGCCGTCCACCGGAACAGGTTCCAAACCGGCGAGATCAACGGTTTCAAGGCACCGGACATTGATCGCGGCCGTGGCCTCGCCGGTCGGTTTCTTACCCTCTGCGAAAGGTGCGCAACCGCACGTGGAGCAGAACCGGTGGGAAATGGTGTGGGTGTTGAACCTGTAGGTCGTGAGGTCCTCCTCGCCGCGCAGCACCGTCAAGGCGCCGCGAGGCACGAAGTTCAGGAGGTAGCCCTTGCGACTGCAATGCGAACAATTACACGCCATCACCTGTTCGAGATCGCTCTCCACCTCGAACGCCACCTTGCCGCAGTGGCAGGACCCTTTGTGCAGCATCGAGACGTCTCCGGGGGCTAAGCCTGACTGGCTGCTTTCTTGCCGAGTGCGGCCTGCGCCGCCGCGAGACGCGCGATGGGAACGCGATAGGGCGAGCACGACACGTAATCGAGCCCGATCTCGCTGCAAAAATGGATCGATGCGGGATCCCCGCCATGCTCGCCGCAGATGCCGAGCTTGATCGCCGCCCTCGTCTGCCTGCCGCGTTCGGCCGCGATCCGGATCAGCTCACCCACGCCTTCCTGATCGATGGTGACGAAGGGATCGGCATCGAGGATCCCCTTCTGCGTGTAGGAGCCCAGGAACGACGCCGCATCGTCGCGCGAGATGCCGAGCGCCGTCTGCGTCAGATCGTTCGTGCCGAACGAAAAGAACTCGGCCGATTGGGCGATGTCGCCGGCGCGCAGGGCCGCGCGCGGCAGCTCGATCATCGTGCCGACCTGGTAGGCGACCGTCACGCCGGTTTCCTTTGCGACCGCCTCCCCCATGGCGTCGATGCGCGCCTTGACGAGGTCGAGTTCCGCTTTCGTCATGACCAGCGGTACCATGATTTCCGGCACCACCGGCTCGCCGCTCGCGCGGCCCGCCTCCACCGCTGCCTCGAAGATCGCCCGCGCCTGCATCTCGGCGATTTCCGGATAGGCGATCGCCAGACGCACCCCGCGGAAACCGAGCATCGGGTTGACCTCGTGCAGTTCCGCGGCCCGGCGCTTCAGCTTTTCGACCGGCGCATTCATGGCCTTCGCCACCTCGGCCATCTCGGCGTCCGAATGCGGAAGGAACTCGTGAAGCGGCGGATCGAGCAGGCGGATCGTGACCGGCAGACCGTGCATGATCTTGAACAGCTCGGCGAAATCCTTGCGCTGCATCGGCAACAATTTTGCGAGCGCCGCGCGCCGACCCTTTTCGTCATCGGACAGGATCATTTCACGCACCGCGACTATGCGATCGCCCTCGAAGAACATATGTTCGGTGCGGCACAGGCCGATGCCCTCGGCGCCGAAATTGCGTGCCGTCTCGGCATCGAGCGGCGTTTCGGCGTTGGCGCGAACCTTCATGCGCCGCACCTTGTCGGCCCAGCCCATGAGCGTCGCGAACTCGCCCGACAATTCGGGTTCGAGCATCTTCACCCGGCCGAGCAGAACCTGCCCCGCGCCGCCGTCCACCGTGATGACGTCGCCCTTCTTCAGCGTCTCGCCCGCGACCGTCAAAGTCTGCGCCGCGTAATCGACACGGATCGAGCCGGCGCCGGAAACGCAGGGCTTGCCCATGCCACGCGCCACGACCGCCGCGTGAGATGTCATGCCTCCGCGCGTGGTCAGGATGCCTTCCGCCGCATGCATCCCGTGAATGTCCTCGGGCGATGTCTCGACGCGCACGAGAATGACCTTGCGGCCCGCCTTCTTGGCGGCCTCCGCGTCGTCCGAATTGAACACGATCTCGCCGCACGCGGCGCCGGGCGAAGCCGGCAGACCGGACGCCACGATCTTGCGATCGGCTTTTGGATCGATCATCGGATGCAGGAGCTGATCGAGCGCCGAAGGCTCGACACGCATGACCGCCTCTTCCTCGGTGATCAGGCCCTCGCTTGCCAGTTCCACGGCGATGCGCAAGGCCGCCTTGGCGGTGCGCTTGCCGTTGCGGGTCTGCAGCATCCACAGCTTGCCGGTCTCGACCGTGAATTCCATGTCCTGCATGTCACGGTAGTGCTTCTCCAGAATGCCGTAGATGCGCACCAGCTCCGCATAGGCTTGCGGCATGGCCCGTTCCATCGAGGGCTTGTCGGAGCTCGACGCAATGCGCGCACGCTCGGTGATGTCCTGCGGCGTGCGGATGCCCGCCACCACGTCCTCGCCCTGCGCGTTGATGAGGAACTCGCCATAAAGCTCGCTCTCGCCCGTCGACGGATTGCGCGTGAAGGCGACGCCGGTCGCCGATGTCTCGCCCATATTGCCGAACACCATCGCCTGCACGTTCACCGCCGTTCCCCAGCTCGCGGGGATGGCGTGAAGCTCGCGATACTTGATCGCGCGGCTGTTCATCCACGAGCCGAACACGGCGCCGACAGCACCCCACAATTGCTCCTGCGGGTCCTGCGGGAACGGCTTGCCGAGATGCGTCTCCACGATGGTCTTGTAGCGGGGGACCAGGGCTTTCCAATCCTCCGCCGTCATGTCGGTGTCGAGGGTATAGCCGCGGCGATCCTTATAGGTCTCCAGCGCTTCCTCGAAATGATGGTGCTCGATATCGAGCACCACGTTCGAATACATGGTGATGAAGCGGCGGTAGCTGTCATAGGCGAACCGCGCATCGCCCGCGCCCTTGGCCAGAGCCTCCACGGTCGTGTCGTTGAGACCGAGATTGAGCACGGTGTCCATCATGCCCGGCATCGACGCGCGCGCGCCCGAGCGGACGGAGACCAGCAGGGGATTTTCGGCATCGCCGAAGGTGCGGCCCGTGAGCCGGCCGACATGGGCGAGCGCCTCATCCACCTGCGCCTTCAGTTCGGGCGGATAGGACTGGCCGTGGTCGTAATAATAGGTGCAGACCTCGGTGGTGATCGTAAAGCCGGGGGGAACCGGCAGCCCCAGATTGGACATCTCGGCGAGGTTGGCGCCCTTGCCCCCGAGCAGGTTTTTCAAACTCGCATCGCCCTCAGCCTTCCCATCTCCGAAGGCATACACCCATTGCGTCATCGATCGACCCTCTGGCTAGACATGACCCTGCGGCCACGCAGGTGGTGACTTGGAGCATATGCGGCCAAAACGCAACCTGAACGGCCAAGGTTCCGCTTCCCTGAAGCGCGAGTGAGCCAATGTTTTGCAACCAGAGGTATCGTTGCGGGCGCGGCCCGGAAGTTCTATGAATTGATATATTATATCATCTAGGACCGTTATGGCTTCTCCGATTTCCATCGACGTGGATCGACAGATTTCAGTCGTTCTCAATTCGAATTTCTCTGACTGCATCATCAACGCGCAAGTCGATGTGCCACCGGTGCAATCGCCATACGGTGTCGATGCCTCCAGTGGCGCGGGCGGAGCCATTACCGTATTCGGTACCGTGATCGCGCAATATGGCGTTTTCGATCTAACCCAGACTCGGACAACCGCTTATAATGTGGTGGTCCATTCCGAGGGCCAGATTATTGCCGAGAGAATCGGCATCTATATGAATCGTGGTGGAAGCAGCATCGTCAATCACGGCAACATTTCATCGGGATGGATCGGGATTTCTGGCGCCTCGTTTGGGCCGACGAGTGTCGTGAATACAGGTGAGATCACAGCCGTTCGGGGGATGGGAATCCAGGGGGCCGGCAACACCATTTCCAATTTTGGGACCATCCTCGCCAGCGAGAACGGAATTTTCCTCACGGGAGCCAGCGGCACAATCACGAATTCCGGGCTGATCGACGCGGTTGGCAGCGCCATTTATGTGTCCAGCGGCTCCAACGTCATCACCAACACTGGAACGATCAGGGGTCAAGCGTTGGGAATTCGCGGCAGCGATAACAACGAAAGGGTCCTGAATCGCGGATCCATCGCCGGGGGAGTCAATCTGAACAGCGGCGACGACTATCTCGACAACAGAATGGGTGTCATCGTCGGGACGGCGATTCTTGGAGCGGGCAACGACACCGCCTTCGGCGGCGTCGGCAACGACAAAATCTCGGATTGGGTGGGCGACGATTTCGTCGATGCCGGGGACGGTATCGACACCCTGACGTACGAGGATTACGGAAACACCGATCTCCCAGTCACGGTCGACCTCGCAATTTCGGGCGCGCAGGACACCGGTTGGGGCAACGACGTTCTACTGAATTTTGAGAATGTCACAGGAAGCGGCGGCGCGGATACGCTCGCTGGCAACGACGCAAAGAACCAGCTCTCAGGCCTTGGGAGCGCGGATATCCTGGTCGGTGGCAAAGGCCACGATACGCTTATAGGCGGCACCGGAAACGACCAACTCGACGGGGGCGAAGGCGGCGACACGGCTGCGTTCAGCGGCAATGCCATCGCGGTGGTCGATTTGCGCGTTTCGACCGTACAGGATACCGGCTACGGGATCGATATCCTCACCAGCATCGAAAACCTCAGTGGCAGTTCAGTCGGCGACTTGCTCACCGGCAGCGCGGTTGCCAACCTGCTCATCGGCAACGGCGGCGCGGACCTTCTCTCCGGTCTTGCGGGCAACGACACGCTCGAAGGCGGCGCCGACACCGACGATCTGCGCGGCGGCGATGGCGAGGATCAATTGTTCGGCGGGGACGGTGCGGATCTGTTGTTCGGAGAAGCCGGCGACGACCTTCTCAAGGGCGGCCAGGGGAACGACACGCTGGATGGGGGATCGGGCGCCAACACAGCATCGTTCTCGGGCGCGAGCTCGGATTACACCGTCGTGGTGACGGCCGACGGCTTCGCCACCGTGGCCGACAAAAGGGCGAACGGAGAAGGCATCGATGTGGTGAAGAACATCGCGCTCCTGCAGTTTGCAAACCAGACGCTCGCGGTGAAAGCGCCCGTCACAGCAGCGCCCACCCAGGCGCTTCCGCTCAACCTGATCGGAACCAGGAATGCGGACCGTCTCACCGGCGCTGCCACGGATGACACGATCGCGGGCCTTGCCGGAAACGATGTGCTGCGCGGCGAAGCCGGCAACGACAGGATTTCCGGCGGAACCGGAAAAGACGTGCTCACAGGCGGTTCGGGTGCCGACATCTTCGTGTTCGATTCAAAGCCCAACAAAAAGACCAATCTCGACCGGATCGTCGACTTCTCGGTCGCCGACGACACGATCCATCTGTCGAAGAAAGCCTTCAGCAAGATCGCCAAGAAAGGCGTGCTGGCAAAGAGCGCGTTCTGGGCGGGGGAGAAGGCTCACGATGCCAACGACCGGGTGATCTACAATAAGAAGACCGGCGCGCTGTTCTACGACAGCGACGGCACCGGCAAAATCGCCGCAGTGCAGATCGCGACCCTGTCGAAAAAACTCAAGATGAGCGCGCTCGACTTCTTCATCATGTGACGAGGCGCACTTGCGTCGCTGTACGGGCCGGGACAGACGAAAAAGCCGGGCATCTCGCCCGGCCTTTTCGCTGTTGAGAGATCGCGGACGTCAGACGCGGTAGCGCCCGTTGCGCTTCACATACACGGTCGTGCCGACCGGCACGCGGTCATAGAGATCGGCCACGTCCTCGTTCAGCATGCGGACACAGCCGGACGAGACCTGCTCGCCGATGCTCCACGGCTCGTTGGTGCCGTGGATGCGGAACAGCGTGTCGCCGCCGTTCTGGTAGAGATAGAGGGCGCGCGCGCCGAGCGGATTGTCGAGGCCGGCTTCGCGGTGGGTCGGGAGTTCGGGCTTGATGCGCACCATGGTCCTGGTGGGCGACCAGGCGGGCCACACGCCCTTGCGGCCGACGGAGGCCACGCCCTTCCACGAAAAGCCCTGCTTGCCGACGCCGACGCCGTAGCGGATCGCCTTCTGGTCGGGCTGGACGAGGTAGAGGTGCTTGTCGTCGATATCGACCACGATGGAGCCCGGCTTTTCCATACCCGTGTAGGTCACGACCTGACGGGCGTATTGCGGCGCCATCCGGCGGCGATCCACGAGCGGGATGTTGAACGGCTTGTCCTCGACCGCGCCGATATACCAATTGGCGTCCGAATCGGCCGCCGCGAACGATTGCGGCGAGTTCTGAGCGGTCTGACAGGCGGCGAGCGACGCCCCCAGGAGGCCGATGACGAGAATGCGGCGGACAATCATTTGTTAATCCAACAGTAACGGGGTTGCCGCCTGCCTAACGCGAAGCGGCCCTCATGGCTGTGACTCCCGCGCAACAGCCTGCCGGAATGTCGCACTATCCCGCGATGCGCGAGAAGTCTGCGACATTGTGCATCGTCTCGCGGATGGCGTTCAAGAGCAGCAAGCGGTTGCTGCGCAGAGCCTGATCCTCCGCATTGACCGTCACCTTGTCAAAAAACGCGTCGACGGCGGGCCGAAGCTCGGACAAAGCGCGCATCGCGCCCTCGAAATCCTCCCGCATCACGTGTTCGCGAGAATGGCGCGCTGCCGTCTCGAGCACCTCGGACAGGACCTTTTCTTCCGCCTGCCCGTGCTGGCGGATGAGCGCGTGATCGGGCGCCTCAATGTAAGCCTGACCGTCCTTCTTTTCCTCGATGCGGAGAATATTCGCCGCGCGGCGATACCCGGCAAGCAAGTTCGCGCCATCCTCGGTGTCGAGGAAGCGGCCGAGGGCTTCGACGCGGCGGACGATCATGAGGAGGTCGCGATGATTGGCCTCAGCGGCTGGCTGACCGGCTGAAAATACTGAAGAGATCAGATCGTGTCGCGATCCGCGATCCCGCAGATAGACTGTCAGTCGATCGCCAAAAAACTCAAGCAACTCGAATGCTGCGTTTGCACTGTCCGTGCCCGCAAATTTTTCGCTATGGCGCTTGAACGCGCCTGTGAGATTCAACCTAACGTCGTTCTCAAGGATGAGGCGTACGACTCCCAAAGCCGCCCGCCTCAGCGCATACGGATCCTTCGATCCCGTCGGCCTCTCGTCGATGGCCCAGAAGCCCACCAGCGTGTCGATCTTGTCGGCGAGCGCCACCGCCACCGAGACCGGGTCAGTCGGCACGCGGTCCGATGGCCCGAGCGGCTTGTAATGTTCTTCGGCGGCCGCCGCCACGCTCGCGTGCTCGCGCTGCAGCGTCGCGTAATAGCGGCCCATCAGGCCCTGCAATTCGGGAAACTCGCCGACCATCTCGGTGACGAGATCGGCCTTCGCCAGTCGCGCCGCGCGCTCGGCCAAGTCCGGGTCGGCGTGAACGATGGGCGCGAGTTCGCGGGCGAGCGCCGCGATGCGCTCCACACGTTCATATTGCGTGCCGAGCTTTTCGTGAAACACGATGGATTTCAGCTTCTCGAGCCGATCCTCCAGCCGCACCTTCTGGTCTGTCTCCCAGAAGAACTTGGCGTCGGAGAGCCGCGCCCGCACCACACGCTCGTTGCCGCCCACAATGGTCGCGCCGCCGTCGCTGGCGACGAGGTTGGAGGTGAGCAGGAACTTGTTGGACAGACGCGTTCCCTCATGACCCGATTGCGGATGGCGCAGCACGAAGCATTTCTGGTTGGCGCGGATCGTGGTGCGGATGACCTCGGGCGGAATTTCCAGAAAGCTCTCGTCGAAGGAGCCCATCAGCACCACAGGCCATTCCACCAGCCCCGCGACCTCTTCGAGCAGGCCCTCGTCCTCGACGAGTTCGAGCCCCTGCGCGAAGGCGAGGTCCTTGGCGTCGTGAAGGATCATGTCCTTGCGGCGGTCGGCATCGAGCACCACGCGGGCACGCTCCAGCGCCGGCGCGTAATCGTCGAAACGCCGCACCTTGATGACGCCCGGCGCCATGAAGCGGTGCCCTTGCGTGAGATCGCCCGCCACGATGTCGTCGATGGCGAAATGCACGATCTCCGGCTCTTCGGTTTCGGGCCCGAAGGTGCAGACGATCGATTTCAGCGGCCGCACCCAGCGCAGCGCGCCGGGCTCCACGGACGCCGCACCGGAGCGCATGGATTTCGGCCAGGGGAAGTTGCGGATGATGCCGGGCAAAATTTCGGCGAGCACATCCTGCGTCGCCCGACCCGGACGCTCGATCAGCGCCACGTAGAACTCGCCCTTTTTCGGATCGGTGACGATTGTCGCCTCGTCGAGCGACGATAGCCCCGCGCTCTTGAGAAAGCCCTGAACGGCGGCCTCCGGCGCGCCCACGCGCGGACCTTTGCGCTCCTCCCGGACATCCTGACCCTTCACCGGCAGGCCGACGATGTGGAGGGCCAATCGGCGCGGCGTCGCATAAGCCTTCGCGCCCTCGTAGACAAAGCCGCGCTCGACCAGCGCATCCGTCACCAGCTTCCGCAGGTCCTCGGCGGCGCGACGCTGCATCCGGGCCGGGATTTCTTCGGAGAAGAGTTCGAGGAGGAGATCGGGCATGGAAACGCTGGACCTGTTACTCCACTCCCCCTTGTGGGGAGGGGTCGGGGGTGGGGGTGTCAGCGCCAAAACCCTGAAGGGAAGCGCTCTCGTTGCACGGGGTGTAAAGAGCCGCGTGGATTGTGTCGAGTACGACATCGATCTGCGATAGAACTTCGTGGTTCCAGAAACGCAGAACGCGATAACCCTGCGAGCTCAGCCAAGCTGTTCGTGCCGCGTCCGATCGCGCGCCGTGTTCCAGACTATGCTGCGACCGGTCGACCTCGACGATCAGCCCTGCTTGGTGGCAAACGAAGTCCGCCACATACGGTCCGATTGGGGCCTGTTTCCTGAAATGCGTGTTGGCGAGGGGCACGCGTTCAAGGTGCCACCACAGACATTTTTCCGCTTCGGTCATTCGCTTGCGCAAAACGCGAGACAGAGACGTGTGCGGCTTGCGTGAGCGAGGCATAAGCTTCGGCGATAAAGGTTGGTGCCGACACCCCCACCCTAACCCTCCCCACAAGGGGGGGAATAGAGTTGCGTCAAGCTCCCGGCGCCTACAGCGCCGACCCTCCCCTTCAAGGGGAGGGTTCGGGACGGCCCGGTCGCGCCACTAAGCCGCCACGCCCCCGCCCTCGGTCTTCAGCCACGCCGCGCCGCAGGCCTTCGCCAGCTCTCGCACGCGCAAAATGTAGCTCTGCCGTTCGGTCACCGAAATCACGCCGCGGGCATCGAGCAGGTTGAAGACGTGGCTCGCCTTGATGGCCTGGTCGTAGGCGGGTAGCGCCATGAGGTGGCGGTTGTCGTTCGACCCGGCTTTGGGCTCCCCGTCCGCGAGATATTTCCGGCACGCGGCCTCGGCATCGCGGAAATGGCGGAACAGCATCTCCGTGTCGGCATATTCGAAATTGTGCCGGGAGAATTCCTGCTCGGCCTGTTTGAAGATGTCGCCATAGGTGACCTTCCGGTCGCCCTCGAGGCCGTTGAAATTGAGGTCGTAGATCGATTCCACGCCCTGCAGGTACATTGCGAGGCGCTCGAGCCCGTAGGTGAGTTCGCCTGCCACCGGCGAGCATTCGAAACCCGCGACCTGCTGGAAATAGGTGAATTGCGACACTTCCATGCCGTCGCACCAGCATTCCCAGCCGAGGCCCCAGGCGCCGAGCGTCGGGCTCTCCCAATCGTCCTCGACGAAGCGGATGTCGTGAAGCGCGGTGTCGATGCCGATGGCTTCGAGCGACCGCACATAGAGGTCCTGGATGTCGGGCGGGTTCGGCTTCAGGATGACCTGGAACTGGTAATAATGCTGGAGGCGGTTGGGGTTCTCGCCATAGCGCCCGTCCTTGGGCCGGCGCGACGGCTGGGCATAGGCGGCGCGCCAGGGCTTGGGACCGAGCGCGCGCAGGGTGGTGGCCGGGTGGAAGGTGCCTGCTCCCATTTCCATGTCGTAGGGCTGGAGAATGACGCAGCCCTGCTCGGCCCAAAAGCGCTGGAGCGTGAGAATCAGCCCCTGAAAGGAGCGCGCAGGGTTCATATGCGCGGGTTCGCTGGTCATGCTGAAAACCGAAAAACGAGGTTGAAAAGGTCAGCCGCACCCTTGGGATGAGGGGCGGCGCGAGTCAAGTTTCGGGCTCACAGACCGAGCCGCGACCAGGAGAGGCGCTCTTCCACCGCGCCCAGAACCTCCGCGGGGTCGAGAAGGCTCGATTGGCCGGCCGAGCGGCGACCCAGCAGGCGCCCAAGGAGCGGCGGCCGGGCGGGCTCGATCAGGCGCAGCTGCACCTTGTCGCCGAACCGCTCGCGCATGACCGAGCGGATGTCGCCCAGCCCGTCGATCAGGCCGAGATTGATGGCCTCCTGACCGACCCAGAACGCGCCGGAAAAGAGGTCGCTGTTATCCGCCTGCAATTTCGCCCCGCGACGGGAGCGAACCAGGGCTTCGAAAACCTCATGGATGCTGCGCTGAAGCGCCTTCAGCCGCTCCACGTCCTTGGGATCTTCCGGCTGGAACGGGTCGAGCATCGCCTTGTTGTCGCCGGCGGTGTGGACCCGGCGCTCGATGCCGAAACGCTCGATCAGGCGATCGAAGCCGAAGCCGGCCGAGACCACGCCGATCGACCCGACGATGGAGGCGGGATCGGCGAAAATTTCGTCTGCCGCGCAGGCGATCATGTAGCCGCCCGACGCCGCCGCATCCTCCACGAAGGCGAAAACCGTCCGTTGCTTCTCCTCCGCCAGCGCGCGGATGCGCCGGAAGATGAGGTGCGACTGGGCCGCGGAACCGCCGGGCGAATTGATCACCAGCGCGATGGCCGGTGCATCGGGCACCGCAAACGCGCGTTCCAGCATGGGCGCCACGCTGGACATGGCAAGGCCGGCTCGCAAAGGCATCACCGCCCCGATGGCGCCGCTGAGGCGCACCACGGGGACAATCGGGTGCCTGGCGCGGAAACGGCTCGGTATCAGGAAGTGCAGGCGCTCGGGAAAATAGGCGAAGAGAGGTTTTGCGGACATGGCCCTGATGTAATGCACCGGGCCGAATCCGCCAGTCGAAACCGCCAGATGAACATTCCGCAACGGAACATCGGGATTTCATTCAGTTACGGTCGCTTAAACATTGATCGCTAGAACAGGGCACGTCGAAACACTATTGCACTCTGACCGCTGCCCGGAGTGAGGAGATTGATGATGCGTAAATTCCTTCTTGGCATCCTTGGCTTTGCGGCGATCGGCCTCGGGGCCGCCACGGTGCAGCCCGCGCAGGCGCAGCCCTATTACCCGGCTTACCGCGACAGTCCGGTGTCGGTTGAATTCCGCGGCGACCGGGGCTATCGCCATGGCCCGCGCGGCGAATACGGTGGGGGTTATCGCGGCTATCATTCGGGCGCGTATCGGGGCGGCTGGCGCGACGGCTACGGCCCGCGCGGATATTACCGTCCGGTCTTCGCCGCCCCGCGTTGCTTCGTCCGCATGGAGCGCGCCTGGAACGGCTGGCGCTGGATCCAGCAGCCGGTTCGCGTCTGTCGCTGAACCGCCTCGCACCACTGGAAAACGGGCGCCACGAGCGCCCGTTTTTTCATGGGAGGTACGCCTCCCCCCGGTGCAGCGCCTCGGCTTGCGGCGTAAAGCGTCCCTCGGTGCCGTTGAGAATGACCGGCGGCGCGACCGTGAGCGGGGCGCGGCTGGCTTTCGTACCCGTGAGCAGAAAGCGGATGGCGGCTTCACCGGCATTCGGGTGCACCATCCGGATTTCGAGGCCGCCGAGCCTTCCCGCCACGGCTGAGAGACAATCCGGAAGGCRGTCCGCCCGGTGGATCAGCACCAGACGGCCCTTCGGTCTGAGGAGTCCGATGCAGGCGGAAAGCCAGGCCTCGAGCCCCCCTGCCGGAAGGGCATGGGCGGCGGCCCGGCGGAAATCCGGCGAAAGCCGGGCCTGACCTTCCTCCAGAAACGGCGGGTTGGTGAGAACGAGGTTGGCGCTCTCAGGCGCGAGGTCGGCCCGAGAGCGGGAGGCCTTGTCGAGGATGTCCGCGACCGCCACCCGCGCCTGCAAGCCGTTGTTTTCGCAATTGTATCGGCACAGGTCGGCGAGAGCCGGGTCCCGCTCGACGAAGACGAGACGGGCCTCGGGAACGCGGCTTGCCACCATCAGCCCGACGGCCCCGGTCGAAGCCCCGATATCCATCACCATGTCGCCGGGCTTGGCACCGGCGGCGGCCGCCAGCAGGACGGCGTCCGTTCCCGCCCGGTGGCCTCGCGCCGGCTGGCGCAGCCTCACCCGGCCGCCGAGCAGCGAGTCGTCGGTCGTGTCCGTCATGACCGCAATTCGGCCTCGAGGCCAGCCTCGGCGATGAGGCGGCGCGCCTGCGCCACGTGATCCTCCGGCACGAGGATGCGACGCGGGAACGCGCCGATCATGCCCTCCAGCGCGCTCATATGCAGGTCGGCGACGAAAAACGGGATATTGGCGTTCTCCAACAAGGATTGTAGGAAGCCGAGCAGAACGAGATCGCTCGTGCGGACGATTTCGATCATCGGGCTTCGGTCTCCCTTGCGGCAAGCTTTCGCGTTGCGGCATGAGAATCACCATGCCACGGTACCTTCATATTCCTACCGGCGTCTCGCGCCGGCAACCTGGGTTATCAGGCGTGGGCGTCGTCGTACCATTCGAAGATAAGCATCCGGACAGAAATCCGAGCATCGAAAAGCTCGTTTCGCTGGTGGCGGCCGACATGCAGCGGGTCAATACCATGATCCTGTCGCGCACCGGCTCCGACGTGACCATGATCCCGGAGGTGGCCAACCACCTGATCTCGTCCGGCGGGAAACGGCTGCGCCCCATGCTGACCCTGGCGACCGCCGGCCTGTCGGGCTACGCGGGCGACGGGCACGTGAAGCTCGCCGCCAGCGTGGAGTTCATGCACACCGCCACCCTGCTCCACGACGACGTGGTGGATGAGAGCGACATGCGCCGGGGCAAGATCGCGGCCCGCATCAAATGGGGCAACGAGGCGAGCGTCCTCGTGGGCGACTTCCTGCTCGGCCAGGCCTTCCGCATGATGGTGGAAGTGGGATCGCTGCGGGCTCTCGACATTCTCTCCGCCGCCGCCACCGTCATCGCCGAGGGCGAGGTGATGCAGCTCGCGGCCGCCAAGAACACGGAGACCACCGAGGACGAGTATCTGGCGGTGATCCGGGGCAAGACCGCGGAACTCTTCGCCGCCGCCTGCGAGGTCGGGCCCGTCATCGCCGACCGGCCCAAGGCCGAGCAGGCCGCCTGCCGCTCCTACGGCATGAATCTCGGAATCGCGTTCCAGCTGGTCGATGACGCGCTCGATTACGGCGGCACCGCCGCGGCGCTCGGCAAGAATGTCGGCGACGACCTGCGCGAGGGCAAGATCACGCTTCCGGTGGTGCTGTCTTTCCGGCGCGGCTCAGCCGAAGAGCGGGTCTTCTGGAAGCGCGTGCTGGAGCGGGGCGAAGTCGAGGAATCCGATTTCGACCGGGCGATCGCCATCATGCGCCGCCACAGGGCGCTCGAAGACACGGTCGAACGCGCCCGCCATTACGGCGCCATGGCCCGCGATGCCTTGGCGCTGTTTCCCGACGGGCCGATGAAGCAGGCGCTTCTTGACACGGTCGATTTCTGCATCGCGCGAGCGCATTGAAGCAGCGCCCCCTCCATCAGACGACCCAAATGTCGTTGTGGGTGAGCTTAAGGCCCCTCTTGAGGATGGCGATCTCGACGGCCTTGGTGGAGCCTGAGCCGTCGATGTCGAGGGAAAGCACGCCCGTCTTCTTGCTGAAGCTGAGGTAGTCGTTTCCATCCTTGGCTTTATCAAGGCTGAAGAACTTCTTGTTCAGCTTCACGGGCTTGGAAGCCGTACCCTTGCCAAGCTTCTTGAACAACGCGTTGTCGATCCAGAGAGTGTCGTCCACCACGTTGAAGTCGGTGATCTTGTCCAGATTCGTCTTTTTGTTCGGCTTGGTATCGAACACGAAAATATCCATACCCGCGCCGCCGGTCAGCACGTCCTTGCCCAGCTTGCCATAGATCTTGTCGTTCCCCACGCCCCCGACAAGCCTGTCGGCCTTCCTGGTGCCGATCAGAACTTGGTCTTGCGATCCGGAGTCGAGAACACTCCCAGGCAGCAGGGTTCCGTCCGCGAATTGGAACGCTTCGATCCCCGATACCGTGTCGTGCCCGTCCCCGCCGGCCCGGCTGTCCAGGACCGTGAACGAGCCGTCCTTGTTTTTGGTGACGCTGTAATCCGTGCGCTTGCCGCTGAAGATAGCCCTGTCCTGATCGCCTGCCCCGCCATCGAGAACGTCGTTGCCGAACCCGCCGGTCAGAACATCGTTCTCCGTACCTCCGTTGAGCCGGTCGTGTCCGGCGCCGCCCCAGAGAATGTCGCTCCCGCCGGCGCCCTCGAGCGTATCGTTGTGGTAGCCGCCATCGAGCTTGTCGGCGGCGGCCGTGCCGTTCCAGACAAGGCCCGTCTCGTGGGCCGGGCTGGAATAATGGGTGGTGACGGTGCCGTTCGCGGGCTTCCACTGCGTGGTGTAGTCCGTCCACGCCACGCCTCGTTCCTCCATGGGATTTTCGAAGGAGTAGTAGCTCCAGAGGAACGACCCGGCGAGCCATTGGCCGCCATAGTTCTCCATCACCTTGTAGAGAGCGGTATAGCAGTCGACCTGCTCCTAGAGGTCGACGGTACCGGCGCCGCCGAACACGCCTGGGTCCTTGTTGGCGCCGTCCATACTCTTGTAGCCGACCTCGGTGAAGATCACCTTCTTGCCGTATTGCTCCGACAGCGCCTTGTAGTAGTCGACGACGGATTTGCCTCCATGCAAAGTGTCTCGGATCCAGGAGTTGAAGTGCGGCTTGACCCAGGCATCCACGATCTGATCGACAGTCGGATCATTGACCGTTGAGGACGGGATATAGGCGTCGACGCCGATGTAATCGACCTTGTCCCAGAAGCCGACGTCCTTCACCGTCCCATAGGTGGCCGCATAAGTGACTTTTCCTGAATAGACGGCGCGCACGGCCGCGATGATTTCCGCCCATTTCCGGGTGTAGGTCTTGCCGTCGCTGCAGACCTTGGTCGGATTGATCATGCTGTCCATCTCGGTGCCGACGCAGATCATCGCCGCGCCTGCCTCCTGCGCCACCTTGGCGTATTCGACCATCATCGCCTTGTAGCTGTCGAACCATGCCTTGGGGTCGGTAGGATCGATCTCGGCGCGCCAAACACGATTGTCGGTTTCGAGATGAGGCTTGAGCACAACGTTGAGCCCGCGCGCTTTGGCATCGAGAATGGATTGCCTAACCTGGGCAAAGGTGTCGCTCTCGTTGTCCCAGGGATTATCCGGATCGCCGAGGTTCAATGCCACCGAATTGCTGAATTTATTCGTTTGGAAGAAATTGGGCACGAGTGTGAGGGTGCTGGCGCCGGTCGCCGCAATCTGATCCATGGCCTTGTGGCCAGTGTCGGTGATCGCTTGTCCGCCCCAATAAGAAGGCTGTGTAATGCCTTCCCACTCAAAAATCTGGCCGGGAATACTCATGCCATGGCCCTTCCGTTCGCAATGCCGATAACGCCGAATCCAGCTGTCGAGCGTGTATTAAGTTATAACATCGCTATTAATTTCCATAATTGTGTCAAACGGCCTCACTGTCCGAATGACGAGGCCGCATCAGACCCCCCCTGCCCGTCATTGATGCAGTTTCGTGGCCATTGCCCACCAACCCGGCTGCTGCGGCAGAATCCCTTTTGACGCCGAGACCGCCATCGTGCGCCCGGCATCGGCTGCTCGAAGACACGGTCGATTTCTGCATCGCGCGAGCCCATTGAGCTCAAGCGACCGCCCGGCGATCCTCCAGCAAAGTTCCCTTCCCGAGCGTGTCGGCTTCGTGGCCGGGCTCCCGCGTCGTGTCGGCCAGCGCCGCCGCTTCCCACGCGCGCATGGATGGCAGCGCCAGCAGGCGCGCCACATAGGCGGCCGAGATCTCATCGACGGCGAGATTGTAGGTCTGCACACGGAACGCGACGGGCGCGAAGAACGCATCGACGGCGGTGAATGTCGCGCCTGCGAGGAAGGGCCCACCGAACCGGGCGAGCCCTTCGTTCCAGAGTTCCTCGAGCCGCGCGATGTCCCGCGTCAGCGCCGCCGGCGTTTCGTCGAGGCGGACACGGATTCCGCAATTCATCGGGCAGCGCGAACGCAAGGTTGAGAACCCCGCATGCATCTCGGCGGCGGCGCAGCGCGCGAAGGCGCGCGCGGCGTGATCCTGCGGCCAGATCCCCGGATGGCGTTCCGCCAGATATTCGGCGATGCCGAGCGATTCCCATACGGTGATGTCGCCATCCACCAGACACGGCACCTGCCCGGTCGGCGAGAACCTGCGGAAAGCATCGTAGCTCGAGCCTTGGGTAAAGAGCACGCCGTGCTCCTTGAAGGGAATCCCGAGTTCGCGCATCAGCACCCATGGGCGAAGCGACCAGGACGAATAGTTCTTGTTGGCGATGAAGAGCTCATACATGGCAATTTCAGACCCGGCGATTGCAGTCCGTTTTTCAAGCAGCGCCATTCTCATACGCGGATTCGGCGGCATCGCGAAAGCGGGCTCAGCGCAGGATTGTGGACTTGACCCACCACGCGGGGAAAGCCGCCCCGACGCTTTTCGCAGCGGCCGTCGCCGCATCGCCGTTGTCGAACAGCCCGAACACCGTGGCGCCGGAGCCGGACATGCGGGCAAGACGGCAGCCTTGCGTTGCCGCGAGGAATTGGATGGCGTCGCGCACGATCGGCTGCAGCCGGCATGCCGCGGGTTCGAGATCGTTGCGGGCTTGTCGCAGCGCCGCGAGAAGGTCCCCGGTGGTCGAGAGCGGCCACTCGCCTTCCCGGGCTGGCGCGCAAGCGTCGCCCCGCCGCAGGCCGAGGGCGCCAAACACGTCCGGGGTCGCGACCGGAACGCCGGGATTGACGAGCACCCCGAAGAGACGCGGCAGGCGAAGCACCGGGCCGAGGACCTCGCCGATCCCACCCATCGTGCGAGCCCGGGCCTCGAGGCAGACCGGCACGTCGGCGCCTGTATGGCGCGCGGCGTCGAGGATCGCGGGATGCGAGAGAGGCAGATCGTTGAGGCGCGCCAGAAGCCGCAAAGCCGCCGCCGCATCCGATGACCCACCGCCGATGCCCGCCGCGACCGGCAGGCGCTTCACCAGGCGAAAGGCACCCGTCCTCAATCCGGGGATGCGTTCGGCCAGCAGGCGCGCGGCCTTGATCACCAGGTTGTCGGCGCCCTCGCCCGCCAGCGCGGCGCTGGGGCCTTCGACGGATAGAGCAAGCGACGGACCGGGACGGAGCGAGAGGTCGTCGCCGGTTCCGGCGAAGGCCACGAGGCTGTCGAGGATATGATAGCCGTCGGGGCGCCGTCCGAGGACGTGCAGCGACAGGTTGATCTTGGCGGGAGCGCGCGTGGCGAGCGGGCGAGGCATGAGCGTTTCCATGCCTCACGCCGCTTCGAATGGGAAGCGCCAACCGCTGAAGTTCCCTCAGGTCGGCGGCGCTGCCGGCTTCTCGCCTTCGACCGCGGGCTTCGCATCGTCGAGCCCGTTGTCTATCTTGTTGAGGATCTTCAAGAGGTCCTCATGCTCGGGGTTCGAATCCTTGGCGTGGTTCCACTGGAACTTGGCTTCGAGCTTGCGCCCGACCTTCCAATAAGCGTCGCCCAGATGGTCGTTGATCACCGGGTCGCCCGCCTTCAGTTCGACGGCCTTTTCAAGCTCCCGCACGGCTTCGTCATAGCGTCCCATGCGGTAATAGGCCCAGCCCAGCGAATCGATGATCATGCCGTCGCGCGGCGCGAGTTCGACCGCCCGGGTCAGCATCTTGAATGCGTCGTCGATGTTGATGTTCTGGTCGACCCACGAATACGCCAGATAATTCAGCACCTGCGCCTTGCCCTGCGGCAGGGTGTCGGGCACCAGCTCCATCGCCTTTTTGAGATCCGCCTCGCCCTTCGCCCATTGCTTCGCGCGCTCATAGGATGTCCCGCGATAGAAGAAGAGGATCCAGTGGCCGCGATCCGGCGTTCCGATCAGCTCGATGGCCTTGTTGTAGGTCTCGGCCGCCTCCGCGAATTGCTTGCGCGAACGCTGCACGTTGCCGAGCGCGATCACGACCTCCACGTCGTCGGGACGCTCCTTCATGAGGCGCGTGAGATGGCTCTCCGCTTCGGCGCTGCGTCCGAGCATCTCGAGATTCTGGCCCATGGTGATGTCGGCGCTGGCGCGAAGCGGCGAATCCTTCGGCACGCGCGCAAAGACGTCGTTGGCTCGGTCATATTGCTTCAGCCGTTCATACACATCGCCGAGGGTCACGAGCGCGAGGGCATGATCGGAATTGAGATCGAGTCCGAGGCGCAGATAGATGATGGCGGTGAGTTCGTCGCCTTGCGTGTTGCCGACGACGCCGAGGCCGTAGAGAAGTTCGGCCGCGCCGTCCTGAGCCGATGTCACGCTGGACTTCAGAGGCTTGCCGCTCTTCAGGCTTTCCATGGCGGCGCGCACAATGGGGTGGCGCGGCAGCGCATCGTCGAAGCTCTTGTAGAGCGCCAGCGCTTCGTCCCGCCGTCCCCGCTTGGCGAGAAAGCGCGCATAGGCATCGACCACCTGCAGCGTGTTGCGCTCGCCCTCATAGGCCGCCTTGAAGCGTTTCTCCGCCTCGGCCGAATTGCCCAGCACGTCGGAGATCAGCGCGGCGTGATATTCCCGGAACTGGTTGAAGGCCCGCTCGCCTTTCAGCCGGTCGACGGTTGCCAGCGCGCGCTTGCCGTCCTTCGATCCCGCATAGGACCAGGCGGTCAGAAGCGTCGCGGTGAGATCCATCCGGGGGTTGCGCTTGCCGCCGGTGATCTTGGCGCGGGCATCGCCGTAGCGGCGCTCCTTGATGTCGCGCACCGCGAGCGCGAATTGAGCCAGATTGTTGGAGGGGTCGCGCAACGCCAGCCGCTCGGCGGCCCGGTAGGCCTCGTTCATCGAGCCGTTGCCGAGGAACGCCACGAAGCCGCGCTCCAGCAGTTCCTGATTGCGCGGGTCCTCCTGAATCGCTTCGCGGAAGAAGATGGTCGCGGCGGCCGTGTCGCGGGCGGCGCCGGCGATGTAGGCGGCGAGGAAATTCCCCTCGAGGCTCGCCGCCGGCCTGATCGTTTCCGACGGATCCGTGCTGGCGGCCTGTGCGGGCAATGCCATGAAACCGGCGATCGAGAGCGCAAGAATGGACAGGCCTTTGCGGGCCAAAGGCATAATAAAGGTTCGCACTAAAAGCGGCTCCACTGATCGCAGCATCCTGCAGGAGGGGGATGTGCGCCAAATCAGGCCGGAGAATGGCGTCTCCCGGCCAAGGGGGCAAGGGGCAGCACCCTCGCGGTCAAGCTCTCGTGATGGAAGCGTCCCCGGCCCGAAGCCCGATGGGGCGCAACACAGCCACTTTCTCACATATTGACGTAGTTGGGACCGCCGCCCCCTTCTGGCGTGGTCCAGTCGATATTCTGGTTCGGGTCCTTGATGTCGCACGTCTTGCAGTGGACGCAGTTCTGCGCGTTGATGACGAACTTCGGCTCGCTCGCCTCCTCCACCCACTCATAAACGGCGGCCGGGCAGTAATATTGCGAGGGTCCGCCGTAGACATCGTGCTCCGAGGCCTTTTGCAGGCTCATATCGCGCACCTTGAGGTGGACCGGCTGGTCTTCCTCATGGTTGGTGTTCGACAGGAAGACCGATGAGAGGCGATCGAAGGTCAGGATTCCGTCGGGCCGCGGATATTTGATCGGCGCAACCTCGGCGATGGGCTTCAGCGTTTCGAAATCGCCCTTGCCGTGTTTCATCGTACCGAAGAACGACCAGCCGAGAAGCTCGTTCATCCACATGTCGAGGCCACCGAGGGCCACGCCGATGGCGGTGCCGAAACGCGACCAGAGGGGTTTGACGTTCCGCACCCGGCGCAGATCCTTGCCGATGGCCGAGGAGCGCCAGGAATTCTCGTAATCCACGACCTCGTCATGCTGACGCCCGGCCTCGATGGCGGCGAACACGTGATCGGCGCACAGAATGCCGGACAGGATCGCGTTGTGGCTGCCCTTGATGCGCGGCACGTTCACGAACCCGGCCGAATCGCCCACGAGGCACCCCCCCGGGAAGGCCACTTTCGGCACCGATTGCCAGCCGCCTTCGACGATGGCGCGGCCGCCGTAGCCGATGCGCTTTGCGCCGTCGAAGACGTCCCGGATCATCGGATGGGTCTTGAACCGCTGCAACTCCTCGAAAGGCGAGAGCGTCGGGTTGCTGTAGTTCAGGTGAACGACGAAACCGACCGACACCAGGTTGTCGTCGAAATGATAGAGCCAGGAACCGCCGCCGACATCGTTCGAGAGCGGCCAGCCCATGGTATGGCGCACGAGCCCGGGCTGGTGTTTGGCCGGATCGACCTGCCAGATTTCCTTGACGCCGAGGCCGTATTTCTGGTGGTCCCGGCCTTCGGCGAGATCGAAGCGCCGGATGAGCTGCTTTGTCAGGCTGCCGCGCGCGCCCTCGGCGAAGAGGGTGTATTTCGCGCGCAGCTCCATGCCACGTGTGAAGCTCGCATTCGGCTCGCCCTGGCGACCGATGCCCATGTCGCCCGTCGCGATACCGACGATCCTGCCATCCTCTTCGATGAGTTCCGCTGCCGGAAATCCCGGATAGATCTCGACACCGAGTTCCTCCGCCTTGCGGCCGAGATAGCGCGTGACATCGCCGAGCGAGCCGATGAAATTGCCGTGATTGTTCATGAGCTTGGGCATGAACATGTTGGGCAGCCGCACGCCGCCCGCCGGGCCGAGATAGAGGAACTGATCCTCGGTCACCGGCGTCTTGAGCGGCCGGTCGCCATCATTGCGCCAATCCGGCAGCAACGCGTCGAGGCCGCTTGGGTCAATGACCGCGCCCGACAGGATGTGAGCCCCGACTTCGGAACCCTTCTCGACCACCACCACGGAGATCTCGCCGCCCTTGGCGGCCGCGTCCTGCTTCAGCCGGATGGCCGCGGCAAGGCCCGCTGGACCGGCACCGACGACGACGACGTCGAATTCCATCGACTCACGGGCGGGCAGATCCATCATCGTGTCTCCTGGCACGCAACAGCGTTTCGAAGCGTGATCCGTTTACGTATGAACAAGTTAGCCGTCGTCCTCAAGCTTCCGCATCGGAAAGTTTTGAACTGTTCCATTTGACCTAAACCGGGCGGGACGCAAGGTTGATGGGCGAATTAATGCCGAGTTGTCCACGCCGCGCGCCCGGCCTACATACGATCCATGACGGACCATCCCCTCGGCCACGAAGCGCTTCACGCGATCCTCGATTTTTATGTCGAGGCGGGTGTCGATCTTGCGCTCGATGAGGCTCCGCATAACCGTTTCGCCGAGGTCGCAACCCCCGCAGTGCCCCCCGCCCGGACAGCGGAGCGGCCTTCGCCGTTGGTGCCCGCCGCTGCCGCGTCGCCGCCGCCCACCCGGCCGCTGCCGGCGATCGCCGCTCTCCCGCCCGACGAGGCCGCGGCCCTTGCC
>NZ_JBFUHH010000065.1:0-24563 GCF_056402495.1 Microvirga sp. P4_A5
GTCTGAACGCCTTCGAGCGCCGCGCTGCCGGGTCCTGCGAGCGCAGAGAGTTCGAAACCGTCATCGCTGCCCTGCCCGTCGTCGATGGCGCGGGCTCTGAAATAGAATGCGCCGACCTGCGCCCCGGTGAGTTCCACCGCCGCCTCGACCACATTGCGCATGATGTGGTCGATGGCGAGTTCGCCGGCCAGCATGGTGCCGGTCCGGTTGAGAACCTCGAGCGCCGCCGTCTCGGTCTGCAACTCGCCGGTCCGCAACGCCACTTCGTCCGCCAGGAAAGCCGCGGTCGCGGCCTGTTCGCGATACTGGCGTCCGGCGAGCGCCGTCAGGGCGACCAAGGCCACGAAGGCGATGAGCGCGAACGCACCGTAGAGGCGGGTCTGTCCGATCCAGGCGTTCCAGTAGGAATCCTCGGGAACGCTGATCGCAATATAAAGAGGCAATTGTCCGATCTGGTGATAGGCGGCCCTGCGCGGGTCACCGCCAGGATTGTACGAATACGTGCCGGCCTGACGCGCCGTCGTAACGGCTTTCTGAAAAGGTTCATGATCGCCCACCACGAACGAAATCCCGTCGAGCGGCGGTGGATATTGCGCCAGGATCCTGTTGTCGGTGGCGCGGACCAACGTGATGCGACTTCGCTTGGGCAGCCGCAAATTGGCCCAGTAATTGTTGAAATAGCTCAATGCCACGGTGACCGAGACGATGCCGCGGAACGACCTGTCGGGATATTCCAGGCGGCGGCTCACCATGAAGGTCGCTTGCTTCGTGATGCGCCCGATGATCGGCTCACCGATGAAGAGCCCTTTGTCCGACGCGGCTTGCTCCTTGAATGCGTCCCGATCCGAGGCATCGGAAAAGGGCGTCGGGAACGCCGCCGATGTCAGGCGCAGCCTGCCGGTCGAATCGTTCAGCCAGATATCGTCCACATAGGGGAGCGCCCGCTTGATCGCGTTGAGCTGTTCCCACAGCCTCCGTGACGGCTCGATCGTATACCAGCTCTCATCCTCGACGAGCGCCGCGGTCTGTCGCAACGTGAGATCCGAGACCTCGAACAGACGCGCGGCGTGATCCGCCATGAAGAAGGCGTTGCTCGCCATGTCCGCTTCGTTGCGCTGGATGAGGCGGCCGCGCTGCTCGAGAGCGATGTAACCGAAAGTGGCGAAAATGAACGCCACGCCGAACAGTCCCATGATGAACGCCACCCGCCCCCGGGTCGGGGAGGATCGGTAGCCGAACGATCGCAAGAGCCCGCTGGACCATTTTTTCGGTTGTTGTTTCAACACAATCCCATCAATAGACCCCGCCCCCGGCGTTGGCTGCTTATACCAAGGCGGGGTGGCTGGAAACCCGACGAAAGCCAAGCCCCGTCGGGTGCCACCCCGCCTGGCGCCGCGAATGTATCTGAGTTGCAAGGGGGCTTGCGGCGGGAACCGGAACTGAGCATTCTGCCCCGGTCCTTCTTCGACGCGATCCGGTCAGAATTCAGGCACTCCCAGCAGCGGAACATCATCCATGCCCAAACTCTCTCGTCGTCAGACCCTCGGACTCGGCCTCGGCGCAGGTCTTTCCGTCACCATGCTCGGCAGCCACGAGGAAGCGCAGGCGGCCACTCCCAACGTGACCTTCAGCCTGCTGCTGGTGAACGACATCTACAAGATGTCCGACGACAAAGGGCGCGGCGGGTTTGCCAAGCTGGCGGCGGTCGTGAAGGCCGAGCGCGCCCGGGGCGTGCCGATGCTGTTCTGCCATGCGGGCGACACGTTCTCGCCCTCCCTCATGTCGGGCTTCGATCAAGGCGCGCACATCATCGAATTGACCAACATGATCAAACCGGACGTCTTCGTGCCGGGCAACCATGAGTTCGACTTCGGCAAGGACGTCTATCTGAAACGGATGGGAGAGGCGAATTTCCCGTTCTTTGGCGCCAATATGCGCCAGGCCGACGGATCGCCGATTCCCAAGATGAAGGATTCGGCAATCTTCGACCTCGGTCCGGTCAAGATCGGCGTGCTCGGTCTCGCGCTGTCGGGAACGCCCGGCATGTCATCGCCCGGCGACATCAAATTTCTTCCCGAGATCGAAACACTCAAAACCGAGGCGGGAAACCTGCGTAAGCAAGGCGCCGACATCATCGTGGCGGTCGCTCATACCGACCGCGACATGGACTACGCCATCGTGCGCACGCGCCTCGTCGATGTGCTGTTGTCCGGCCACGACCATGACCTCGCCATCGGCTATGACGGCAAGACCGTGATGGTCGAGTCCAACGAAGAAGGCAATTTCGTCACCGCGATCGATTTCGTTGCCACCGTCACGGGCGAGGGCAAGGATCGTAAGGTGGCCTGGGCGCCGAGCTTCCGCGTTCACGATTCGGCGACCATCGACGCCGACCCGGAGGTGCTGGCGGTCGTCAAACGCTATGAGGGCGAGTTGTCGAAGGAACTCGATATCGAGATCGGCACCTCGAAGAACGAACTCGACAGCCGGTCGGCAACGGTGCGTTCGCAGGAAGCCGCCATCGGAAACCTCGTCGCCGACGCCATCAGGGATTCGACCGGGGCCGATGTGGCGATCACCAACGGCGGCGGCATCCGCGCCAACAAGCAATATCCCGCGGGCGCAAAGCTTTCCCGCCGCGATATCCTGTCGGAACTGCCGTTCGGAAACTCGACGTCGCTCGTCGAGGTGACGGGCGCCGATATCAGCGCGGCTCTGGAAAACGGCGTATCGCAGATCGAAAATCGCGCAGGCCGTTTCCCGCAGGTCTCCGGCCTGACCTTCGAAGTCGACCCCAAGGCCCCGGTCGGCGCGCGGGTCAGCAATATCACCGTCAACGGTCAGCCCATCGACCCGGCCAAACGCTACAAGGTGGCGACGAACAATTTCATGCTGACGGGCGGCGACGGCTATGCGTCGTTCGGAAAAGGCAGGGTGCTGATCGGACTGACGGACGGAAAATTGATGGCCAACGAGGTCATGGCCTATGTGCGCAAGGCCGGGACGGTCGACGCAAAGGTCGAAGGTCGTATCGTCATTCGATGACGGGGYCCGCCGCGCGCGCACTCGCGCGATTCCGCTCGACGCAGCACGGCGATTCCGCGTGGACCGCGCTTCCGTTCTTCAAGGACGGAGGCGCCGATCGCGTGATCGAGCAGGTTGACGACGCCATGGCGTCGGGACGCCACGTGCTGCCCCCTCCGGAGGCGATCTTCGCCGCCCTGTCCCTGACGCCTCTCGACACGGTGAGGGTCGTCATCGTCGGACAGGACCCTTATCCGACTCCCGGCGATGCGCATGGCCTCGCCTTTTCGTATCGCGGCGCGCGCCGGCTGCCTCCCTCGCTGCGAACGATCCTGTCCGAAATGGCGGAGGATCTCGGCGTCCCCACGCCGTCGCGCGGCGATCTCAGCGCCTGGGCCGAGCAGGGCGTCCTCCTCTTGAACACGGCGCTCACCGTCGAGGCCGGTCTTGCGGGCGCACATAAGAAACTCGGTTGGTCGGGGCTGGTCGAGCAAGCCGTCTCGGCCGTCTCGGACCGGCAGCCGGCCGTGGTCTTCCTGCTCTGGGGCGGGCCGGCGCGCCGACTCGCGGACCGCGTCGACCGCGCGAAACATCTGGTCATCGAAGCTGGGCATCCCTCCCCGCTCAACCGCCTGCGGGATTTCAAGGGTTCTCGCCCTTTCAGCCGGGCCAATTCGTGGCTCGCCGCGCGCGGGCTGGCACCGGTCGATTGGAGCCTCGGATAGCCGCCTCCGTTTTGCCTCCATTAACCATGATGGCTCATGGTGCGCTTCGAAACGTCCCAAACAAGCATCCAGAAGACCGAGCCATGACACCTCGCACCCGCCTTCGATGGCGTCTCGCCTGCCTCCTGGCGCTTTGCGTCTCTCCCGCATGGGCGCATCCTCACGTGTGGGTGAGCGCGCGTGCCGAACTGGTCTATGCGCCGGACGGCAGGATCTCGGGCGTGCGCCATGCCTGGACGTTCGACAAGGGGTACTCGGCCTATGTGATCCAGGGTCTCGACAAAAACGGTGACGGACAATTCTCGTCCGAGGAATTGCAGGGTCTCGCGAAGGAGAACACCGAATCGCTGGTGGAATTCGACTATTTCACGGTGCTGAAGACCAACGGCAAGAAGCAGGAATTCGGCGCTCCCCGCGACTACCGCATGGCGCATGATTCAGACGGTGTCACATTGCGGTATTTTCTCCCGCTCAAGAGCCCATCTCCCAACAGAATCGTGTCGCTCGAGATCTACGACCCGACCTTCTTCATCTCGTTCGGGCTCGCCGAGGGCAATGACGCGGTGACACTCGCGGGCGCGCCGCAAGGTTGCGCGACCAGCATCACACGGCCGAAAAATGTCGAACCCAGCCAACAGCAATCCATGTCGGAATCGTTTTTCGAGACGCTGACCGCTGCGTCCAGTTTCGGAACGCAATTCGCCAACAAAGCCATCATCGCATGTCCGTAAGCGACGCCGCGTTCGCGACGGCCCCTGCTCGCATGGCACCGCGCCTTTTCGTTACCTTCCTCGCGGTAGCGGTGGTTGCGGCCTGCATAACGCTCATCGTTTGGTGGCTTGCGCCCACCGCCGCGCCCCCCGTGCGCAATCCGTTCGGCATGGGTTTGCGCGAGGCGGCGCCCTACGGCGATATCGGCGCGTATATTCTGGCGGTCCAGAGCGCCTTTTACAAAAACCTGCAGCAGGCGCTTGCCGCGGTGAAGGCCCACGGGGACGCGATCTGGTCGCTGCTCTCGATTGGCTTCGCGTATGGAGTTTTCCACGCGGCCGGTCCCGGCCACGGCAAGGGCGTGATCGCTGCCTATCTGGTGGCGGACGAGCGCGCGCTCGCGAAAGGCTTCGCGTTGAGCCTTGCTGCGGCGATCGTGCAGGCTCTCGTCGCCATCGCGCTGGTCGGCATCCTCGCCATCCTGTTCAACGCCACAGCCGCAACCATGAGCCGCGTCTCGACCGGGGTGGAGATGGCGAGCTTCGCGACGGTGGCGCTTCTCGGCGCCGCTCTGACATGGCGCAAGAGCGGCAAACTCCTCGGCACCTGGACATTCAGCCGCAATCCGTTCGCCGGCGTCCAAACGGAGGATTGCGACCATGTCCACCTGCCGCCGCCCGAAATGCTCAACCGGCTGACGAAATGGCGTGAGCTCGCCGCCGTGGTGATCGCGGCCGGCATTCGGCCCTGCGCGGGCGCGCTGGTGATTCTCGTCTTCGCGCTGTCGCAAGGTCAGTTCGCGGTCGGCATCGCCGCCACCTTCGCGATGGGGCTCGGCACGGCGCTGACGACCGGAGCGATTGCGGCGCTGGCGGTTTTCGCCAAGACACTTGCGCTGCGGATCGCCGGCGGGCGTGGGGCGGCTGGCGCGGTCGCGGTCGCGGCAATCGAACTTCTCGCAGCAGCCTTCGTGCTGGTGTTGGGCGCGAGCCTGCTGTTCGGCGTGTGGTCGTCCAGCGTTTCGAGTTGATTTCAAAGACCCATCGCGACGCCATCCCCGCGCGGATCATGCGCTGCCTCCACCCGGCCATTGCGCGGGTGTCGGAGGATCATGCCCGCTTGGCCCATGTCGTCCGCGTAGCTGGCGATCTCCTCGACCTCGTGGCCCCGTTGCGCGAGCGCGCGCAGCAGCCCCGGATCGAACCTGTCTTCGACCCGCAATAGAGCGCCTGACGCCGGGCCGCGCGCCAATAACCAACGAGGTGCATCCACCGCATCCGCGAGCCCCATGCCATGCTCGGCGTAATGCGAGAAGACCTGCGCCTGGACCTGCGTCTTTGCGCCGAAGGCAAGCACCCGGTGATCGGCGAAGACTGCGAGCGCGGGGTTGAGCGAATGAGGCGGCTTGCGGCCCGGCATCAGGGACCTGTTGCTCGCCGCCTCGAGCGAGAAGGCAGCACCGCGATTATGCCAGAGAATCCCGGTCGTCGGCAGCACGCAGCCCGATCCGAACGGCCCGTGGACGGATTGTTCATAGGAGACGGCCAGTCCGTCCTTGTCGATGCAGCCGATCCAAACGCGGGTCCCAGCGACGCCACTGGGCAGCGACAGCGAGGCCGCGCGATGCGCATCGATCTGGAGCGCCTCACGCTCGCAATGGCTGCCCGCGAGAAGGTCTGCCGGATCTCCCTCGATCTCGCGCGGATCGGCCACGAGATCGCGGCTTGCGACATGTGCGCGCTTGTAAGCCTCGATCATTCGATGAAGGTCGTCTGCGCCTCTCTGTCCACCGCGGCTCAACCGATCGGCTATTCCGAGCGCCAGCAGGGAAGCGATGCCCTCAGTCGGCGCAGGCAGGCTGAAGATTTCGGCTTGCCGCAGGCGGATCGAGAGCGGATGGGCCACGCGAGCGCGGTAGGTCTCGAGATCGCGCCTGAGAATCGGGCTTCCGATCCGTTCGAGATCGAGCGCGATCTCACGCCCCACATCGCCGCGGTAGAAATCCGCCAGACCCGCGTGTGACAGGCGCTCCAGCGTGTCGGCAAGCTTCGGCTGGCGGCGGACGGTGCCGGCTGGCAGAGATTTGCCGTCGACGAGGAAAGTCGCGGCGAAAAGCGGGGCGTCCCGCAAGGCGGGATGGATGGGAACGCGGCCCTCCGACGGCGCGATCACGTAACCCTCGCGAGCCACCCGGATGGCGTCCCCCATCAACATATCGAGAGGCAATTGCCCGCCGAGGGCGCGGGCGAGATCGAGGGCCAGCGCCCAGCCTGCCGCGACCCCCGCGATCGTGAGGGCGGCATCAGGGCCATGGGCAGGAATGTTCTCGTATTCCCGCTTTCGATAGCGCTCGATTGTCGCCAGCGTGCCGGCGGGGCCGGACGCGTCCAGCGCATGAACCCGTCCTCGCGGCTCCCGGACGATGAAGAAGCCGTCGCCGCCAAGGCCGTTGAGATGCGGCAGAACGACCGCGCAGGTCGCCGCCATCGCCACCACGGCTTCGACGGCGTTGCCGCCCGAGGCCAGGATCGACTGGCCGATTTCTGCCGCGCGTGCGTGGGGCGCCGCGACGGCGGCTGTGGAGAAGACCGGGGTTTCGAGCATGGGCGCGACCCTATGCGAGAATCGCGGAACTTGCACGCGGGGGCGGATTTGGGCTACCTCCTGTCTCGCGAACGGAGAATGAGACCTTGGCCCAGCCGAAGCGCGTCAACTGGCGCAACCTGATCACCATCACGAGCATCATGATCCTCATCGCCACCGAGGTCTTCGGGGTCGCGATCGCGGGCGGTTGGGCGATTGCCGGCTTGTTCGAGCTCGGTCACGTGGTCGGCTTCGTCCTGATGGGCCTGTTCAGCCTCATCGCCGCCTATGTGATGGTCATGGTCTGGCGCCTTTGCAACAAGGTCGAGCCTGTCATCCAGGGCGCTTAAGGCGTTCGCTCGCAGATTCTCATGGTCACCGGGTCGGCTTCAGCCGGCACGTAGCTGTTCATCTCCCGGCATTTGCCCGCGATGCAGATCCGCCAATCCGCCGTCGCGCCCGACCGGCGCATGACCACTTGCGATTGCGGTGGAAGATTCGGCTGCCATTTCCACATGCCGTCGCGGAACTGGGCCCCGGGGGGCGGGTCCATTCCGGCGCCGGAGCCCTGCACGCGCGCCTCGACGAGTTCAAGCCCGACGGGGCCTRCTCGCCAATCTTCCTCCCAGACGGTCTTCTGGACCGAATGCGTCCAGGCCAGCGTGATCGCGCCGGCCAGAAGCGGCGCGATCTTGGAGCCGGCGACCAGACAGATCATCCGTTGATGGCGGGTGTTGCGACCTGGCGGGTTCGCCAGACGTGAAATCCGATAAAAGCGAGGGCCAGGAGGAAGCCGGCCTCGTCCGTGATCGGCACGGCAAGGACCAGCAGCGCGGCGGCGGCGGCGGCCCAGAGGCGCTCCCACCACGCCAGGGGGGAGCGGAAATAGCCCACCGCGGCCACCCCCCAGAGGAAGAGTGCCAGACAGGCTTTTACGACTACGTAGGCAACAGCGAACCAGTAGCCGGCCCCGGAGAGCCCTGCCACCGGCTGCAGCATCAAGGCTGGATCGTAGACCGCCATGTAGGGCACGATGAACCCGGGAAGCGCGATCTTGATCGCCTGAACGCCGATCTTCATGCCCGATACCTTGGCCATCGGGGCCGCGGCGAAAGCCGCGAGAGCGACCGGCGGCGTGAGGTCCGCCATGATGCCGAAATAGAACACGAACATGTGCGAGACGATCAGCGGCACGTCGAGATTGAGCAGGATGGGGGCGGCGAGCGACGACGTGATGATGTAGTTGGGGATCGTCGGGATGCCCATCCCGAGGATCAGGCTGAAGATCATCGTCAGCACCAGGGCCAGGAACATGTTGTCCTTGCCGATCGAAATCATCCAGGTGCCGATGATCGTGCCCAGCCCCGTCAGCGTCATGGTGCCGATGACGATGCCCACCACCGCGCAGGCAAGGCCCACCGGCAGGGCCTGCCGCGCCCCGTCCGCCATTGCGTCGACGCATGCCTGAAGGGTCAGCCGCCCACGCCCCGAAAACGCGTTCCAGATGGCGAGGAGCGCGACGACGGCAACCACGAGGGTCACACTGGAGGCGAGCGAATAGGCGGACAGCAGCGCGAGGCCGATCCAGAACGCGATCCGCAGGGCCGGCACCGCCAGTCCTCCAACGATGGCGATCCCCATGATCAGCGCGACGGTCAGCGAGAGACCGACGGCCCCGGCGAAAAGCGGCGTGTAGCCGGCGAAGAGCAGGTAGACCAGGACGCCAAGTGGCGTGATCAGGTACCAGTTCTTCTTGATTTCGGTCCAGGCGTTGGGCAGTTCGTCCCGCGGCAGGCCTTTAAGGCCGCGCTTGCCAGCCTCCAGATGCACCGCCAGATAGCAGGCCGCGAAGTACAGGAGCGCCGGAATGATCGCCGCTTCGACGATCTTGGCGTAGGGCACGTCGATGGTCTCGGCCATGATGAAGGCGACCGCGCCCATGACCGGCGGCATGATCTGACCGCCCATCGAAGAAGTGGCCTCGACGCCGCCGGCGAAGGCAGACGGGAAGCCGAAGCGCTTCATCAGCGGAATGGTGAATTGCCCTGACGCAACCACATTGGCGACGCCGGAGCCCGACACGGTGCCCATGAGCGCCGAGGAGGCGACGCAGACCTTGCCCGGCCCGCCTTGGGCGCTGCCGAAGGCGGCCATTGAGATGTCGTTGAAGAAGTCGATGACGCCGGCCTTCTCCATGAAGGCGCCGAAGAGGATGAACAGGAAGATATACGTCGCGGAAACCAGTGTCGGGACCGCATAGATGCCTTCCGTCCCGAACGACATGTGTTCGATCACCTGCTCCACCGTATAGCCGCGATGGTCGAGCGGCGCCGGGAGCCAGTTGCCGATCAGGCAATAGGCGAGAAACACAGTGGCGACGATCGGCAGCGCGATGCCCATCACCTGCCAGACGAGATAGATCAGGATGATGAGGGCTGCGATTCCCACCACCATGTCGAGATGGGTGAGTTCACCGGAGCGCACCAGCAAATCGTTGTACAGCGCCCATTGATAGAGGCCAACGGCGAAACCCGCGACGCCGATGGCCCAGCCGAGGATGCGAGTCGTCGATGACCCGGCACGATGATTGGCCACCATCGCGCCGGCGACCAGGCACAGGAAGCCCACGTGCAGGGCCCGTACCACCTGGCTTGGAAGCGAGCCCCCGAAGTGGACGATGAGGCCGAACGCGACCGCGATGGCGAGCCAGGCCAGCACGCCATCCACGACGCTTTGCCCACGCACCACCTGCAGGACCAGCCAAGCGGCCCAGACCGTCATTGCCACCGCAAGGAAATGATTGAGTGTGATGCTGGAGATAAAGGGCGCGTCGAGAGGGATTCCGAACGAGGTGACGACCTGGAAGGTCGAAAACGAAACGGCGATCCAGAACAGGATTCGACCGACCAGGCCTTCGCCGAAACTTTCCGGGAGGCCGTGTTCCGGATTGATGATGACCGCCGGGGCTTCCATCTTGGCTACTTCAGACACGGTCTCGCCCTGGCTCATGCGCACAATCTCCGGGAACTTGTAATCAGAAAATAAAAAGCCGGAGCAGTTCACCTGCCCCGGCTCGATTGTCAAATTGTTCGAAGGACTTACGAGCCCTGTTTCTTCACGCCCTTTTCGTCGAGATATTTCTGCGCGCCCGGATGCATCGGGACGGGCATGCCGGCGAGGGCGCTTTCGAGCTTGATGTCACGGGCCGCCGCATGAGCAGAGGCGAGGTCCGGAAGGCTTTCATAGATCGCCTTCGTCATCTGATAGACCTTCTCGTCCGACATGCCCGAATGGGTAACCAGGTAGTTGACGACGGCCGCGGCCGGCACGGCGACGGTCTGGCCGTCATAGGTATTGGCCGGGATGTTGACCTTCACGTAAGGAGCGCCGACCTTGTCGACGACAGCTGCCGGAATCTCGACGACGGTGATGGGCACGGAGCTGGCAAGATCGCGGATCGACGATACGCCGAGACCCGCCGATTGCAGCGTCGCGTCGAGCTGGCGGTTCTTCATCAGCTCGACAGATTCGCCGAACGGCAGATACTCGACCTTGCCGAGATCCTTATAGGTCAGGCCGGCGCCCGCGAGAATCGCCCGCGCATTAAGTTCGGTGCCGGATTTCGGAGCGCCGACGGAGAGCCGTTTGCCTTTCAGGTCCGCCAGCGTCTTGATGCCCGAATCCTTCGAGGCGACGATCTGGATGTAGTTCGGATAGATGGCGGTGATCCCGCGCAGTTTGTCGAGCTTGCTCTTGAAACCGGCTTCCTCGTCACCCGCCCAGCCGAGCGCAAGACTGTCACCCAGAGTGAAGCCGATCTCGCCCTTGCCCTGCTGAAGCAGGGTCAGGTTTTCCACCGACGCCTTAGTGGCCTGAACGGATGGACGGCTGCCCRGAACCTTGTCGGTGAAGACCTTGGAAATGGCGACGCCCAACGGGTAATAGACGCCCGACGTGCCCCCGGTGAGGATGTTGACGAAATCCTGTGCCTGCGCGGGGAGGCTCGCTCCTGCCAGAGCAAGGGCGGTCGCGGCCCCCATAAGGTGGCGCGTGAAACGTGAAGGCATGATGTTAACTCCCTGTGACGGCACCCTTTCGTCGGCGCCTGTGTGTGGCGCCAGTTTGACGGCTGACGCGAATTTCTCAAGAGGTTATGAGTGACTTAATCCTGCCACGTTGGTCGGGTGGGGCTTTTCTCCCAACAGAACAGATGCCGGTTTTCATGTTCGATCGTCGCCAGTTCCTCCAATATGCCTCCGCCACCGCGGGTCTCGCAGCCTCTGGATTCTCGGCCCCTGCGCTCGCGCAGCAGGGCCTCAAGATGTCCGACGCCGCGCCGTTTTCCTACGAGGCGCTGAAAAAGCAGGCGCGCGACATGGCAGCAATGCCCTATGTGCCGCCGCCTCGGCCCTCGCCCGAAATCCTGGAGCAGATCGATTACGACGCCCACGGCAAGATCAGGTTCAAGACCGATCTGGCCTTATGGGCGAACGGTCCGGGCGAGTTCCCCGTCACGTTCTTCCATCTGGGACGCTATTTCCAGAAGCCCGCGCGAATGCACGTGGTGGAGAAGGGCCAGGCCCGGGAGATCATTTACGACAGCACCTATTTCGACATGCCGGCGGATTCCCCGGCGCACAAGCTGCCGGACAATTCGGGATTCGCCGGCTTCCGCTTTCAGGAACCGCGCGGCGGTACGCTCGATTGGCGCAAGAACGATTGGGTCGCGTTCCTCGGGGCATCGTATTTCCGCGCCATCGGTGAGCTCTACCAATACGGCCTGTCGGCCCGCGGACTCGCGGTGGATGTCGCGGTTTTCGGAAAGACGGAGGAATTCCCCGACTTCACGCACGTCTATTTCGAGACGCCCGAACCCGGCTCCGACACGGTAACCGTCTATGCGCTTCTCGACGGACCAAGCGTCGCCGGCGCCTACCGTTTCGTCATGCAACGGGCCAAATCCGTGATCATGGACGTCGACAGCACGGTCTTCATGCGCCAGGAGGTGAGCCGCCTCGGCATCGCGCCGCTGACCTCCATGTATTGGTACTCCGAAAAATCGAAGGCTACTTCTGTCGATTGGCGCCCCGAGATCCACGATTCCGACGGGCTTGCCATGTGGAGCGGGACGGGCGAGCGCATCTGGCGCCCACTCAACAATCCGCCACGGATCATGACCTCGTCCTTCAGCGACACGAATCCGAAGGGCTTCGGTCTCTTGCAGCGCGATCGCAATTTCGACCATTATCTCGACGGCGTTTATTACGACCGCCGTCCCTCGCTCTGGGTCGAGCCACAGGGCAACTGGGAGCGTGGCGCGATCCAGCTTGTGGAGATCCCCACCGACGACGAAATCCACGACAACGTGGTGGCCATGTGGGTGCCGGCGGAACCCGCCCTGCCCGGCCGAAGCTTCGCGTTTCGCTATCGCATGCATTGGTCGGCCGACGAGCCCTATCCGACACCGCTCGCCCGTGTGGTCGCGACCCGGTTCGGGAATGGCGGGCAGGCCGGGACGATCCGCCCCAAGGGCGTGCGCAAGTTCATGGTGGAATTCCTCGGCGAACCACTCACGCGGCTACCCAAAGGTGTGATCCCGCAGCCGGTCCTGACCGCTTCGCGTGGGAGCTTTGCCAATATTCTAACCGAGGCCGTGCCGGACGACGTGCCGGGGCATTGGCGCACGCAATTCGATCTCACGGCCGCCGGAACGGACCCGGTGGAGTTGCGCTGCTACCTGCGTCAGGGCGACCAGGTGTTGAGCGAAACCTGGCTCTACCAGTATCATCCAACCCCTTAAACCCGGCAGATCCGGGACGTCACAGCACCCCGTATAAAATACTATACCCCCCTAGAAATCGGACTTGGGACGCGTTAAGTTTCGGGCTATGCCGCACCATCATTCCCATCAGCAAGCGCACATGCACGACCACGCGCATGCAATTCATGCCGTCGCGGGAAAGCCCACCTTCTCGCTTCTGCGGCTCTCAGCCGCCGAGCGGCTCTTGGGCTCGGCATTGCTGATCTGCGGTTTATGGCTGCTCGTTTTTCTGGTTCTGACGTGAGCCCCGGCATGAACAAAGGTTCGTCGATCCGTTTCGACGAGGTGACGCTCGGCTATGGCCGTCACCCGGCCGTCCATCACCTCGACGGCGAGATCCATGCGGGCAGCCTGACGGCGATCGTGGGTCCGAACGGCGCCGGCAAATCGACCCTGCTCAAAGGGATTGCGGGCGCCCTGCGGCCGCTGGAAGGGCATATCCGCCTCGATCTCTCGTCTCCGGCAGCCGTCGCCTACCTGCCCCAGGCGGCCGAAATCGATCGGACATTTCCCCTGTCGGTCTACGATCTCGTGTCCATGGGCCTCTGGTCCCGCTCGGGAATCCTCGGGGGGATCGGGCGGGGTGACCACACCCGCATCGAGGAAGCGCTGTCGGCCGTTGGCCTCACCGGATTCGAGAGGCGTCCCATCGGGACGCTGTCGGGCGGCCAGATGCAGCGGACCCTTTTCGCTCGCCTGCTGTTGCAGGATGCGGCCGTGATCCTCCTCGACGAGCCCTTTACCGCCATCGACGCCAAGACGATTGCCGACCTGCTCGACCTCGTTCGGCGTTGGCACGCGGAATCGCGCACGGTCGTGGCGGTGCTCCACGACATCGACGTCGTCAAACGCGTGTTCCCCGAAACCCTGCTCATTGCGCGCGAGCCGGTGGCCTGGGGCGCCACGGCCGATGTGCTGAGCGGCGAAAACATGCTCAAAGCACGCCGGATGGTTGAAGCCTACGACCCCCATGCGGCCGCCTGCCATCGCAGCGCCGCGTGATGGATACCAGCTCCGTTCCAACCGTCACGCCATGTTCGAATTTCTGATCGCGCCCTTCGCCGATTTCGGGTTCATGCAGCGGGCCCTCGTCGGTGTCGTCGCCATCGCGCTCGGCGGCGGCCCTGTGGGCGTGTTCCTGATGCTGCGCCGCATGAGCCTCACGGGCGACGCCATGGCCCACGCGATCCTGCCCGGGGCGGCCGTCGGCTATCTGCTCGCCGGCCTCTCGCTCCCTGCCATGACTGTCGGAGGATTGGTGGCGGGCGTCGTCGTCGCGGTGGCGGCGGGGCTCGTGTCTCGCTTCACGGCACTGAAGGAGGATGCGTCCCTCGCGGCGTTCTACCTTCTGTCGCTGGCACTCGGCGTCACCATCGTGTCCCTGCGCGGCTCCAACGTCGACCTCCTTCACGTGCTCTTCGGCACCGTGCTGGCGCTGGACGACAACACCCTGCTTTTATTGGCGTCCATCTCCACCCTCACCGTGATGGCGCTCGCCATCCTCTACCGCCCGCTGGTCCTGGAATGCGTCGACCCGATCTTCCTGCGCTCTGTCAGCCGTGCCGGAACCCCCACCCATCTCGCGTTTCTCGGCCTCGTAGTCCTCAACCTCGTCGGCGGATTTCATGCGCTGGGGACGCTTCTGGCCGTCGGCATGATGATGCTTCCCGCCGCCGCATCCCGATTTTGGGCGAGCGATATCACCGCGATGATGATCGTCTCCATCCTCATCGGCATGGTGTCGGGAGTCGGCGGCCTGCTCCTGTCGTTCCACCTCGAATTGCCTGCCGGTCCTGCCATTATTCTGACGGCCGGCATCGTCTACGTGATGTCCCTCGTGTTCGGACGGGAGGGCGGATTGTTGTGGCTTATGTTCCCGGGCAGGCATCTCGAGGCCTAACCAACGAGGACCGTTCCATGCTCACGAGAAGATCCGCCCTCTCGATGATCGCAGGCTGCGTCGCGCTCGCGGGGTCCTCCCTGGCCGCCGCCGCGCAGACGCCGGCAAAAATCAGGGCCGTCGCCACTTTTTCGATCCTGGCCGATGTCGTCGCAAATGTCGGCGGCGACCGGGTTGAGGTCACGACCCTCGTCGGGCCCGATGGCGATGCGCATGTGTATTCCCCGACGCCCGCCGATGCCCGTCGCCTGAGCGAGGCGAAGATCGTTTTCATCAACGGACTGAAGTTCGAAGGCTGGATCGACCGCCTGGTGAAATCGTCCGGCACCAAAGCCCCCACGGTCGAGCTCGCCAAGGCCGTCCAGCCCTTGAAGAGCGAAGACGGTCACGGCCACGGCGCGATGGATCCCCACGCCTGGCAGGACGTCTCGAATGTGAAGCTGTACGCCGCGGCGGTCCGCGATGGGCTGGTGGCTGTCGATCCGGACGGAAAGGCCGTCTATGAGGCGAATACGGCCGCCTATCTGGCGAAACTCGACGCGCTCGACGCCGGCATCAGGGCCCTGGTCGACGGCATTCCGAAGAGCAATCGTCGCATCATCACGTCGCACGACGCGTTCAGGTATTTCGAGGCCGGCTACGGGATCGCGTTCGTCGCGCCGCAGGGTGTCTCCACCGATGCGGAGGCCTCGGCCGGCGATGTCGCCAAGATCATTCGGCAGATCAAGCGCGAGAAGATCACGGCGGTCTTTGTCGAGAACGTGTCGGACCCCCGGCTGATGCAGCGGATCGCCAGCGAGACCGGGGCCAAGCTTGGCAGCCGGGTTTATTCGGACGCGCTGTCCGGCCCGGGCGGGCCCGCTCCCACTTACATTGACATGATGAGACACAATATAAGGGCCTTCAGCGCGGCTTTGTCGAGCTGACCGGCTTTCCGTCATGCCCGCCGTTGCGGGCATGATTTTTGCAATCTGGCTCTGGAACCTTCCGATGTCCGACAAGATCCCCATAACGGTCCTCACCGGCTATCTCGGCGCCGGCAAGACCACGCTTCTGAACCGCATCCTCACGGAACCGCATGGCAAGAAATATGCCGTGATCGTCAACGAATTCGGCGAAATCGGCATCGACAACGAACTCGTGGTCGGCGCCGACGAGGAAGTGTTCGAGATGAACAACGGGTGCATCTGCTGCACCGTGCGCGGCGATCTCATCCGCATCATCGACGGGCTCATGAAGCGCAAGGGCAAGTTCGACGCCATCATCGTGGAGACCACCGGCCTCGCCGATCCGGCGCCGGTGGCCCAGACCTTCTTCATGGATCAGGACGTGTCCGACGCCGCCCGTCTCGACGCCGTCGTGACGGTCGCGGATGCCAAATGGCTGTCGGACCGGCTGAAGGACGCTCCCGAGGCGAAGAATCAGATCGCGTTCGCGGATGTCATCGTTCTCAACAAGATCGACCTGGTGTCCCCCGAGGAACTCGACGAGGTCGAGAGCCGCATCCGCGCCATCAACCCCTACGCCAAGCTTCATCGCACGCAGAATTGCGCGATCCCGATCAGCGAAGTGCTCGATCGCAACGCCTTCGACCTCGACCGCATCATGGAGATCGAGCCCGATTTTCTCGAGCAGGGCCATCACCATCATCACGATGAGGACATGCAATCCGTCGCCGTTCAGGTGGATGGGGAAGTCGATCCTGAAAAATTCATGCCCTGGATCTCCAATCTCACGCAGGTCGAGGGTCCCAACATCCTGCGCTGCAAGGGCATCGTGGCATTTCCGGGCGAGCCAAAGCGCTTCGTCTTCCAGGGCGTGCACATGATCCTCGACGGGGATGTGCAGGACGATTGGAAGCCGGGCCAGAAGCGCAGTTCCAAGGTGGTGTTCATCGGCCGCGACCTGAACGAGAAGGCCATCCGCGAGGAGTTTCTCGCCTGCGCGGTGTGAGCCGTGCTATGGGGCTTGCGATTCAAGAGATTGCCGAATGACCGCTGGAACAGCCCCCTCCCTTTCCCAGAACGTCGCCGCCTTTGACACGGGCGCGCATGTCACGGCGCTCGGCTGGTTGAAAGGCACGCTCGCCCTCGGCCTCGGCGATGGCGCGGTGGTGCTGGTGACGGGCGATGAGACTCGTCGCATCGAGGCGCATCCCAATGCGGGACTCCTGACGGGAATCAGCGACGGGAGGCGTTTCGTCACCGGCGGTGATGACGGCCGGGTGGCCGCCACGACTGCCGACGGCACGACCGAAACGCTCGCCGAGACAAAGGGCGCGTGGATCGATTCGGTCGCGCTCAACAAGGACGGTTCGGTCGCTTACGGCGCCGGAAAGCGCGTGATCGTACGTGACGAGAAAGGCCGGGAGAAAACGCTGGACCTGCCATCGGCTGCGCGCGGCATCTCCTTCGCGCCGAAGGGCTATCGCCTTGCCATCGCGCATTACAACGGCGCCACCCTGTGGTTCCCGAACACGGAGGCGAAGCCGGAAGTTCTCGAATGGAAGGGCTCGCATCTCGACATCACCTGGTCACCCGATGCGCGGTTCCTCGTCACCTCCATGCAGGAAAATGCCCTGCATGGCTGGCGGCTCTTGCCCGACAAGGGCAACATGCGCATGAGCGGCTATCCGTCGAAGACACGCTCGGTTTCCTGGTCGGGGGATGGCAAGTGGCTCGCGACCTCCGGCGCGGAGGCCGCCATCCTGTGGCCCTTCGACTCGAAGGAGGGGCCGATGGGCAAGCAGCCGCGCGAATGCGGCGTGCGCCCCGCGAAGGTCGATCGCGTCGCCTTTCACCCGAACACCTTCGTGCTAGCCGTCGGCTACGAGGATGGGTGCATCCTGCTCATCCGCCTTGCCGATGCGGCGGAATTGCTCGTTCGGCCCGCCACGAAAGAAAGCGGCATCACGGCCCTCGGTTGGGATCACGGCGGCAAGCGCCTCGCCTTCGGCTGCGAGGACGGCCAGGCCGGCATTCTCACGCTTCCCACATGAGGTAGGGCTTGGCGCGCTTCGGAGCTTTCCTCAAGAATGCGCTCGGCGCGCCGAAAATCGATGCCGATGCCGTGCGGCGCGTCAAGGATTGGGCGCGCGAGGCCATTCATGCGAGCGACGACACCGTCTTCGCGGTCAATGAGATCGTGTGCGCGGATCCCGCTTGCCCGGGCTTCGAAACCGTGATCCTCGTGATGGCGCCGGGCGCGAAGACCCGTGCTTGCAAGATCGGCAAAGGTCTGTCCGACATTGCCGAGGCGGACGTCGTGGCGGCGCTGGAAGTTTGAGGAGACAGCATGTCCCGCGTTATTCGCATTTGTGCCGTCGGCTGCGGTCTTCTCGGCGGACTCGTCGCCTCGCAGGGTCCGGAATTTTCCCAGCAATATCGCCAGCGCCTCGGCGGCGGCATCGATGAGTTGAAGCAGGTCGTCGGGCGTTTCGAGGCCGATGCCCGCGCACAAGGGGAGACGCCGGAGAGCGCGGTCACGCGTCTGCGGGGAAATGCGGACGAGCTTGCGGGGCGCCAGGGCGCGGCCATGCAGGGGAACATCGATCGGCTTGGCAACCTGGAAACTCACCGGCAGAAAATGCTCGATGCCGGGCCCTTCGGTCGCGTCGCCTTGATGGTGCGGGACGGCGATGTGGACATCATGAACGCCGCTTACCGCGATTTCGAGCCGGCGGTTCCGGTCACCCAGGAGGGCCTCGTGTCGACGGCTTTCGGGTTCGTCGTCGTGTGGGGCGCCATTCTGCTGCTGGCGAGTTTTGCGCGCAGCCTCTTTCGGCGTCGCGTGCCGTCTGCCAAGCGTGCTTGATCAGGCCGTCGGCGGCTTTCCTGAGAGCGCCACGTAGAAGCCCAGACCGTCATGAGCCGGCAGTGTGTGGAGCCGGTCGATCCAGGCCCGTTTCCTGGCCTCGAGAAGAGCCTTGCCAACAGGCTGGAACAGCGTCTCACCTCCGCCTTCCGGGGGCGGCGAGAGGCGTATTGCGACGGTCTTGGCACCTCCAAACCGGCTGCGTTCCAGCATATCCTGGATCGCCACCGCAGCCGCTTCCCGCGTGGCGTCGCGCAGATCCAACACCGCGTCGGCATCGGCGACGCCCAATGCGCCGCGAAGCTTGTCCGCATAAAAATCTTCGAAGTGCGGCATGTCGATCCTCTGGTGATCGTGGCCGGCGGTGAGGCCGGCCACAAAAACAAATCTTAACGCACCAGCACGTTCCGGAACTGCCACGGATCGGAGGTGTCGATGTCTTCATCGAAGAAACCGGGCCTGCCCTCGAGCGGCGTCCAATCGGTGTAGACGCCGATGACGGGGCCGAGATACGGCATCTGCACCTCGAGGCAGCGACGGAAGTCGATGTCGTCGGCTTCCACAATGCCAGCTTGCGGATTCTCCAACGCCCAAACCATCCCGGCGAGAATCGCCGAGGTCACCTGAAGCCCCGTGGCGTTCTGATACGGCGCGATCTGGCGCGTCTCCTGGATGGAGAGTTGCGAGCCATACCAATAGGCATTCTTCGCATGGCCATAGAGAAGCACGCCGAGTTCGTCGATCCCGTCCGCGATTTCGTCCTCGGTGAGAATGTGGAACGTGTCCTGCGGCTTGCCCGCCCTGCCGAACATCTCGTGCATCGACAGCACCGCGTCGTTGCAGGGGTGGTAAGCGTAGTGGCAAGTCGGCCGGTAGGTGACCTTCTCACCCTGGCGTACCGTGAAGTAGTCGGCGATCGAGATGGCTTCGTTATGCGTCACCAGATAGGCGCGCTGAGCCTGAGCGGTCGGTGTCCAGGACCGCACATAGGTGTCGGCTCCGGGCTGGAGAAGGTAGATCGCCGCCTGTGAACCGGCCGCATGCGTGCGCCCATTCTCGGGCATCCACTTCTCATGGGTTCCCCAGCCAAGTTCGGCCGGTTGCAGGCCCTCGGAGACGAAGCCCTCGATCGACCACGTGTTGACGAAGACGCCCATGGGCTTCGCCGATGTCGCGCGCTGCGTATCACGCTCGGCGATGTGGATTCCCTTCACGCCGACGCGGCTCATGAGGTTTGCCCAATCGTCGCGGGTTTTCGGCTCGTCGTGCTCGACGCCGATATCCTTCGCAACGTTCAGCAAGGCCTGCTTGGTGAGCCACGACACCATGCCGGGATTGGCGCCGCAGCAATTCACCGCCGTCGGACCTCCCGGATTGCGGCGGCGCGCGTCGAGTATGATCTCGCGCAATGCGTAGTTCGTGCGCGCCTCGGGCCCCGCACTGGTGTCGAAATAAAAACCTTCCCAGGGCTCGGCCACCGTATCGATGTAGAGCGAGCCCAGCTCACGGCACAGTTCGAGGATGTCGCGCGACGAGGTATCGACCGACACGTTCACGCAGAAACCCTGCCCCCCGCCTTCCGTCAGAAGCGGCTCCAGGACAGCGCGGTAATTCGCAGGCGTCAGGCCCGTATGCACGAACTTGATGCTCCGGGCGTCGAGCATGTGCCGGTCCTTGTCGTCCGGGTCGATCACCACGAGGCGGCTGCGGTCAAATTCGAAATGACGCTCGATCAACGGCAGCATTCCTTTTCCGATCGAGCCGAACCCGATCATCACGATCGGTCCAGTGATGCGGCCATGGATGGGCGGATTGGTCATGTCGAGTTCTCCTTCATCAGTCTTTGGGCAATCGGGGTCTTCAAACGCATATGGGCCGCACCATCGGTTCCGGTGCGGCCCATAGTCAATCGTCGAGAATATCTCAGGCGGCCAGCGGCAGCCCGCCAAGCCTGCCCTGAGCGGCGGCAGCCACGAGAGCCGCCAGGTCCGGCTTCGGCTCGAACTCGCCGCTTGCCCACACGAGACCGCGCGCGCCCTCAAGGGCGCCGGCCTCAAGGGCCAGGCCAAGGAAGCGCTCGCGCTCATAGGGGCCCGGCATCCACAACCCGCCGGTCGCGTCCGGGGAGAAGCCGAATCGCTTGTAATAGGCGGCGTCCCCGACCAACACGACAGCCTTGTGGCCCAGCGCCGTGGCGCGACCGAGCGCCTCGCGGATCAACTTCCCGCCGAGACCCAGGCTCTGGCAGGAGGGGGCGATGGCGATCGGCCCGAGCATAAGCGCGGGTCGGTTCGCACCCAGTGAGACGTGCCACAGGCGGACGGTGCCGATGATGGCGCCATCGCGCTCGATTACGAGCGACAGGCCCTGCGCCGGCACGCGGCCTTCACGCAGCCGTTCGCAGGTCTTCTGGAACCTGTCGGCTCCGAAGCAGGAATCGAGCAGTGCCTCGCGCGCCTCGATATCGCGCATCGTCTCCTGGCGGATCTTGATCATGGCCGTGGCCTCCCGTTGGGGGTGAGCGACAGCCCTCGCACCTGCTCGAAACCGAGCAGGCCGTCCGGGACAACTCTTTGGGAAAGGTTGGTGCCCGCCTCGATGACCCGAGGCAGGCGGGACGTGATCTAGATCACGTAGGACTTCAAGGGCGGGAAGCCGTTGAACGCGACCGCCGAATAAGTGGTCGTGTAGGCGCCGGTGCCTTCGATCAGCACCTTGTCGCCGATCTCCAGCGAGATGGGGAGCGGATAGGGCTCCTTCTCATAGAGAACGTCCGCGGAATCGCAGGTCGGGCCTGCGAGCACGCACGGAACCTTGCGGTCGTGGTCGTGCTCGGTGCGGATCGGGTAGCGGATCGACTCGTCCATCGTCTCGGCGAGACCGCCGAACTTGCCGATGTCGAGATAGACCCAACGCACCTCGTCCTCGTTCTGGCTCTTCTTCGAGACGAGAACGACCTCGGCCTCGATGATGCCTGCATTGCCGACCATACCGCGACCCGGCTCGATGATCGTCTCGGGGAGACGGTTGCCGAAGTGCTTCGAAAGCGCCCGGAAGATCGACTCGCCATAGAGCTTCACGGCCGGAACCGACTTCAGGTACTTCGTTGGGAAACCGCCGCCGAGATTGACCATCGACAGGTGGATGCCGCGCGTGGCGCATTCGCGGAAGATCCCGGATGCCGAGGCGAGAGCCTGGTCCCACGCTTCCGTGTTGCGCTGCTGCGAGCCCACATGGAACGACACGCCATACGCCTCGAGTCCCTGCCGGAAAGCATGCTCGAGCACGTCGACCGCCATCTCGGGCACGCAACCGAACTTGCGCGACAACGGCCATTCGGCGCCGGCGCCGTCGCACAGGATACGGCAGAACACCTTGACGTCCGATGCGGTGACGCCTGCCACCACGGCAGCGCGAGCGACCTTCTCGACCTCGGCTTCGCAATCGACCGCGAAGAGGCGCACGCCGAGCGCGAGGCTGCGAACGATGTCACGCTCCTTCTTGATCGTGTTGCCGAACGAGATCCGATCAGCCGTCGCACCCGCGGCCAGAGCCAGCTCGATCTCGACCACCGACGCGGTGTCGAAGCACGAGCCGAGATCCGCCAGCAACTTGAGCACTGCAGGGTCGGGATTCGCCTTCACGGCGTAGAAAACGCGCGTGTCGGGAAGGGCACGGGAGAATTTGGCGTAGTTGTCGCGCACGACATCGAGGTCGACGACGACGCAAGGTCCGTCCTCACGTCGGTTGCGCAAAAATTCGCGAATACGCTGAGTCACCGGCGTTCTCCCACAAAGGCTCAATGGAGGCTCTCAGGCCTCCGGATTGAAGTTCAGACGCTTTAGGACCCGTTGAGGGCCCTTGACGTCCGGCGTCAGCGGGGAAAACGACATTGCGCGATCGTGCGATGGAGACACGAGGGTGCAACGGGCGCTTCACCCGACGATGCTGCCTTGGTTTGGAGAGGGAATTTCCCTGTCCGCACGCGCGGCAATGATAAACAAGCCTCTTCGGTGTTGACCTTTGGAGGGCCAACGAGACCAAAAAAGCCCGTTCGTCGTTGCTTAAGTCACGTCCCCCGTTGAGAACGGGGTACGCCGGTTTCGCCTCCGGCTGCCGGTTAGGGGTATCGAGAACTAGGACGCTCTCGGGCGGCTGTCCGGCCTCTTGTCCGGATGCCCACCAACCGGCACGTAACCACGGGCACGTGCGAAATTGGGCAGGACCGGAGATAGGCGCAGTGTCCCCGGATCACAAGTGTTTTTTGATCCCTCGGGGCATTTTTTTTGAGGATTGTTTTCGCTGAGGGCCCGGAATCCCTCTATTCAGCCTTTATTAAGCGGGAGCGGTAGACGGAGAGGGCGGTGGGACCCATTTCAGGATCACCCAAACCCGTTCGTTTCAGCCCGAAAAGAGCACCTCTGCTTCCATGATGACCCCCTCTCGCCGAATCATTCTGCAAGGCCTCCTCGCCAGCGCCGCCACTAACGTCTGGGCACAACAGCAGAATGGGGCGCCCGCGCCGAATCCGTTCAAATTCGAGGATGTCGTTCGCCGGGCTCGGGAACTCGCCGGCGCCCCCTACGAGGCCGCGCCCGCCCAACTTCCGGAACCGCTCAACAAGCTCAGCTTCGACGATTACCGCGATATCCGCTTCCGGCCCGACCGGGCGCTCCTCGGGTCYGGCGGCAGCCAGTACCGGATGCAGCTGTTCCACCTCGGCTTTCTCTATCAGCGCCCCGTGACGGTGAACGTCCTCCGCGACGGAGTCCCGACTCCGGTGCCGTACCAGCGCGAATTGTTCAATTACGGCCGGAACAAGATCGAGCGCCCCCTGCCCGTCAATCTCGGCTTTGCCGGGTTCAGGCTGCATTACCCGATCAACACTCCGAAAGTTTTCGACGAGGTGATTGCTTTTCTCGGCGCCAGCTATTTCCGGTTCCTCGGCGCGGACCAGAAATACGGTCTCTCGGCCCGGGGGCTCGCCATCAACGTCGAGGGCGGCGAGGCCGAGGAATTCCCCTATTTCCGGGAGTTCTGGATCCAGATGCCGACGCCTGACACGGACCGCATCACCATCTTTGCATTGCTCGACAGCCCTTCGGTAGCGGGCGCCTATCGATTCATTCTCTATCCTGCCCGTGAAACCACCCTCGAAGTCACCGCCACCCTGTTTCCTCGCCAGACTATCGCCAATCTCGGCCTCGCACCTCTCACCTCGATGTATTACCAGGGCGAGAACGACCGGAAGAGCACCGACGATTTCCGGCCTGAATTGCACGATTCGGACGGACTCCTCATGCATTCGGGGGCCGGCGAGTGGATTTGGCGGCCGCTGCGCAACCCAGCCAAGAAGACGATCTCGTCATTCAGCGACAACAACCCCCGCGGCTTCGGACTGATGCAGCGCGATCGGGTCTTCGAAAACTACCAGGACTTGGAGGCCCATTCTCACCAGCGGCCCGGCTACTGGGTCGAGCCCATGGGCGAGTGGGGTGAGGGACGCATCGAACTCGCCGAGATCCCGACCCACGATGAAACCCACGACAACATCGTGGCCTATTGGGAGCCCAACCGCCCCTACGAGCCGGGTCAGGAGATCAACGTTTCGTACCGGCTCCGGTCGGTCGCCGCGATCACCGGAATGCATCCCGGCGGGAAAGTGATCAACACCTTCCTGACACCGCCGCGCGCAAGCGGCTCCAACGCGCCCAGCGACCCCGCGCATCGCCGCTTCATCATTGATTTCGCCGGTGGCGACCTCGGTTATTATCTTGCTGACCCGGAGCAGGTTAAGGTGGTTCCCTCCCTGTCGAATGGAAAGATCACCCATAGCTTCATCATGCCCAACGAACATACCGGCGGCTTTCGCGTCGCGGTCGACGTGCAGCTCGAGCCCGGACAATCGACGGATCTGCGGGCATTCCTGCGCGCCGGCAACCGGGCGCTGACTGAGACCTGGACTTACCCCTGGTCGGTGGAATGA
>NZ_JBFUHH010000066.1:0-24425 GCF_056402495.1 Microvirga sp. P4_A5
GCTACGGCCATGCGCCGGACGACCGCGAACTGCGCGTGATCGAGCGGGATATCGACGTGGGCGAKGACGGGCGGTTCATCATTCGCGTGGCCGGTCCCGCCGACGAGATCTCCACCGCGTCCCGGCAATTCGTCTTCGCGCTGGTCGTCACCTTCACGCTTCTGGGATTGGCCCTGGGGTTCACGACCCTGCTGCAGATCAGGTTCGGTCTCAGGCCGCTCTCGGACCTGCGCGGGGCGCTCGGCGCGATCCGGCGCGGGGAGGCCGACCGGGTGGTGGGCGAATATCCGCGCGACATCGCCCCGCTGGCGACCGACCTCAATCTGCTCCTCGATACGAACCGGGAAATTCTCGACAGGGCGCGCACCCAGGTGGGCAACCTCGCCCACGCGCTGAAGACGCCGCTCAGCATCGTCGTCAACGAGGCCGAAAACGCCCCCGACGAGGTCGCCGTCAGGATCCGGGAACAGGCCGGCCTGATGCGCGACCAGGTCAATTACTATCTCGACCGCGCCCGCGCCGCCGCGCTCGCCGGGACCCTCGGGACCCTGACCGACGTCGAACCCGTGATCGCCGGACTGACCCGGACCTTCGCCAAGATCTACCGCGACAAGGACCTGGAGATCGACATGGCCATCACGCCGGGCCTGCGCTTTCGCGGCGAGCGGCAGGATTTCGAGGAGATGGCCGGCAACCTCATCGACAACGCGGCCAAATGGGCGACCGGCCGAGTGCTGGTGGAGGCGACCGCGAACCGCGAGGATCCCCAGCGTCCGCGCCTCGTCCTCGCCGTCGAGGATGACGGTCCCGGTCTGCCCGAGGGGGGGCGGGTGGAGATGCTGAAGCGCGGGCGACGCCTCGACGAAACCAAGCCGGGCTCGGGCCTCGGCCTGTCGATCGTGACCGACCTCGCGGCCCTGTATGGAGGCACCCTCAGGCTGGACGTCTCGTCCCTCGGCGGGCTCAAGGCCGTGCTGGAACTGCCGGGCGGGCAGAATTGAGGAACATCTTCTTTCCCGCGTGACACCGTGCCGCCGTCGTGCTTGACGGGAGCACACGTTAAGTAGGCTCCCATGATGATCTGGATCATTCTCCTGGCAATGACGGCGGCGGCCGTGATGGCGGTCCTCTGGCCGCTGTCGCGCCATGCCGTTGCGGGCCAGCAGGCGGACCCCAACACCCGCTTCTATCGCGAGCAGGTGGCGGAGATCGATCGCGATTGCGAACGCGGCGCCATGCTGCCGGCGGAGGCCGAGGCTGCCCGGGCCGAGGCTGCGCGACGCCTCCTGCGGGCGAGCCAGGCGACGGGCCCCGCTCTCACGGCCGTCGGCGAACCGGCCCTGCGCCGGCGCAGGGCGGCGTCCACGCTGGCCCTGTCGGTGGTGCCGATCCTCGCCCTCGCGGTTTATGGCGCCCTCGGGTCCCCGCACATTCTGGAGCAGCAGGCGGAGGTCACCGCCGCCGCGCCGCGCAGCGACCTCGGCGCTGCCATCTCGCAGATCGAGGCGCATCTCGCCAAGAGCCCGCAGGACGGCCGCGGCTGGGAGGTCATCGCGCCGGTCTACCTCCGCATGGGCCGCATGGACGATGCGATCAAGGCCTATGAGGCCGCGTTGCGCCATCTCGGACCCGACGCCTCTCGTTACGCCAATTACGGCGAGGCTCTCGTCATCGCCAAGGACGGCCTCGTCTCGAAGGACGCGCAGACGGCGTTCGAGAAGGCGGTCGAACTCGATCCCTCCTCGGCCAAGGCGCGGCTCTATCTGGCCCGGGCGGCGGAGCAGGACGGCCGGATCGACAAGGCGCGGGCGGATTACACCGCGATCCTGACGGCATCACCCAGCGATGCGCCGTGGGTGCCGCTGGTGCGCGAGCAGATCGCGCGCCTCGACAACCGCCAGGCACCCGCCGCGCCGTCTCCCGATAACGACGCCATCGCCGGCATGGTCGCGAGCCTCGCGGCCCGGCTCGATGCCCAAGGCGGAAGCCCCGACGAATGGGCGCGGCTGATCCGCTCCTACGCGGTGCTGGGCCAGCGCGACAAAGCCACCGCGGTCGCGCTGAAGGCAAGGCGCGCGCTTGCCGGAAACACCGCCGGGCTGCAGACCATCGAGACCACCACGCGCGAACTCCAACTCACCGACGCGACCCCATGACATCCGGCAGACAACCGACGCGACGACTGACCCGCAAGCAGCGGCGCCTGAGCCTCATCGCCGCCGCGGGCTGCGTGCTTGCCCTCGCGCTCGGGCTCGTTCTCTACGCCATGAACGACACCATTCTGTTCTTCAATTCCCCCGCCGACGTGCAGGCGCGCGGCGTGAAGCCGGGCACCCGCTTTCGCCTCGGCGGGCTTGTGAAGGAAGGCTCGGTGAAGCGCGGCGAGGGCCAGCAGATCACCTTCGAGGTGATGGATGCGCAAAGCGCCATGCCGGTGCAGTACCGCGGATTGCTGCCGGATCTGTTCCGCGAGGGCCAGGGCGTGATCGCCGAAGGTGTCCTAGAGGCATCTGGCGTTTTCCGTGCCGACAGCGTATTGGCCAAGCACGACGAAAACTACATGCCCCGGGAAGTCGCCGACGCCCTGCGGCGTCAAGGCCACTGGCAGGGCGAGGAAAAAGCCTCACAACAGGCCAGGTAACAGGGAGAGTGCCGTCGTGTTGGTCGAGGCCGGACATTTCGCGCTCGCGCTGGCGCTTGGATTGTCGCTGATCCAGCTTGTGGTGCCGCTCTGGGGCGCGCGGGCGAACGATCCCGTTCTCATGGCCGTCGCACCGACGACAGCCCTCGCGGTGCTCGCCTGCATCGCCTTCGCGTTCTTCGCCCTCACAATCGCCTACGTCACCTCCGATTTCTCGGTCGTCAACGTGGTGGAGAATTCCCATTCGACCAAGCCGCTGATCTACAAGATCTCCGGCGTGTGGGGCAATCACGAGGGCTCGATGCTGCTGTGGGTCCTGATCCTGAGCCTCTTCGGCGGGATCGTCGCGGTCGCGCGCGACAGCGTTCCGGCCCGGCTCCAGGCCAACACTTTGGCCATTCAGGCCGCCGTCACGCTGGCGTTTCTGGCCTTCATCCTGATCACCTCGAACCCGTTCGACCGGGTCGTGCCCGCACCCGCCGACGGGCAGGATCTCAACCCGCTCCTGCAGGATCTCGGCCTCGCGATCCATCCGCCGCTGCTTTACATCGGCTATGTGGGTTTCTCGATTTCGTTCGCGTTCGCCTGCGCGGCGCTCATCGACGGGCGCATCGACGCGGTCTGGGCGCGGATCGTCCGTCCCTGGACGCTGACCGCCTGGGCCTTCCTGACGCTCGGCATCGCCATGGGCTCCTACTGGGCCTATTACGAACTCGGCTGGGGCGGCTGGTGGTTCTGGGACCCGGTCGAGAACGCCTCGCTCATGCCGTGGCTTGYCGGCACGGCGCTGGTGCATTCCACCGTCGTGATGGAAAAGCGGGACTCGCTGAAGGTCTGGACGATCCTGCTCGCCATCCTGACTTTCTCGCTGTCGCTTCTCGGCACGTTCCTCGTGCGCTCCGGCGTGTTGACCTCCGTCCATTCCTTCGCGGTGGACCCGGAACGCGGCACCTTCATCCTCGGCATTCTCATGGTGTTCATCGGCGGTTCGCTGGCATTGTTCGCGTGGCGCGCGCCGATGCTGCAGCAGGGCGGCGTGTTCGCGCCGATCTCGCGCGAAGGCGCGCTCGTTCTCAACAACCTGTTCCTCGCCACGGCCTGCGCCACCGTCTTCATCGGGACGCTCTATCCGCTGGCGCTGGAGGTGATGACCGATGAAAAGATCTCCGTCGGCGCGCCGTTCTTCAACATGACGTTCGTGCCGCTGATCGTGCCCTTGCTCCTGCTGCTGCCCCTCGGCCAGACGCTGGCATGGAAGCGCGGCAATCTGCTCGGCGCGGCGCAACGCCTCTACGCGGCGTTCGGGCTCGCGCTTCTGACCATCATCGTGGTGTTCGCATTCGCCCATGACGGACCGGTGGCGGCGCCCCTCGGCATCGGGCTGGGCGCCTACCTGATCCTCGGTTCGCTCAACGAGATCGTCACACGGTCCTGGGTGAGGGGCGACTGGACGCTCACCCGGCGCAAGGCATCGGGATTGCCGCGTTCGGCCTGGGGCACGGCCATCGCCCATGCGGGCGTCGGGCTGACGGTGATCGGCATCGCCGCCACGGCGTGGGATGCCGAAGCGCTCGGCACCATGCGAAGCGGTGACCGCCTCGGCGTCGGTCCCTACGAGGCGCGCCTCGAACGCGTCGGCCCGCGCCGCGAAGCGAATTTCCGCGAGGATGTGGCAACGCTCACCATCCTCAGCGGTGGCCGCGAACTCGGCACGGTCGACACCATGAAGCGCCTGTACGTAACGCGCGGGATGCCCACCACCGAAGCCGGCATCATGACCCGCGGTCTCAGCCAGATTTACGTGAGCCTCGGCGAGATCCAGCCCGACGGCGCGATCGGCATGCGGCTCTATCACAAGCCGTTGGTGCTGCTGATCTGGCTCGGCGCCGTCGTGATGGCGGCGGGCGGCGCGTTGTCGCTCACGGATCGCCGCCTGCGCATCGCGTCGCCGGCGAAGTCGCGCCGCATCTCCGCAACGCCTCTTCCCGCGGAATGAACGCGATGCGCCTCATGCTGGCCATCGCCGCCTTGCTGCTCGGCCTCGGCACGGCTGCCGTCGCGGTCCAGCCCGACGAAGTGCTGAAAAACCCGGCGCTCGAACGCCGCGCCCGCGAAATCTCCTCCGGCCTGCGCTGCCTCGTCTGCCAGAACCAATCCATCGATGATTCCGACGCCGACCTTGCGCGCAATCTGCGGCTGCTGGTTCGCGAACGTCTTTCCGCCGGCGACACCGACAGCCAAGTGCGCGATTTCGTGGTGCGGCGCTACGGCGAATTCGTGCTGCTGCGGCCGGCGCTCAGTGGCCGGACGATCGCCTTGTGGTTCTCCCCGCTGCTAATCCTTGTCGTCGGGGCCGCCGGCATCATTCTTGTCTCGCGCCGACGTCGAGTCACGGAATCCGCCGCACCGCTCGACATGGACGAAACGCGAGCTGTCGAGGATTTGCTCAAAAACGACAAGGGCACTTCGTCATCGTCGTGAAACGGAAAGCGCGGCACCCTTCCGGATGCCGCGCCTTTCTGTGACGATGTGGTTCGCGAAGCGGTGAGCCTGCCTGGATCAGAACCAGCTGTTGGTGATGGTGGCCGCGACGACGAAGTGGTCGGCGGTAAGTTCGGTGCCGGCCGCCAGGGTGGCGAACTTGATCGCTGCGCCTGCTCCTGAACCGTCCGCATCGAACGACAGATTGCCGGTCGCCTTGTCGTAGATGAGGCGCTGGCTCAACGTCGTCGCTGTCGTTCCGAGCTTGAACGCCGCGCTGGAAAGCGTACCCGCCGCCAAGCCGCCGAACACGCTGGCGGAAAGCTGGATCTTGTCGGCGAGGCGATCGAAGTCGACGATCCGATCCACGTTGCCCGAGGTGCTCAGTGCCGTGTTGAACACGAACAAGTCCTGACCGGTCCCGCCCGTGAGCTGGTCCGAACCCGACCCGCCGATCAGCGTGTCGTTGCCGCTGCCACCGTCCACCACGTCGACACTGCCGCCGCCGCTGAGCAGGTCGTTGCCGCCATTGCCAATGAGCGTGTTCATGCCGCCGTCGCCGACGAGAATGTCCGCATTGAACGATCCCGTCAGGTTCTCGACGGACAGATAGCTGTCGCCCGCCGCTTCGCCGGTGTTGCTGGCAGCCGATGCCAGGCTCGCCGTCACACCGACCGCCGCCGTCGCATAGACCGCCGTATCCGAACCGGCACCCCCTTGGAGCACATCGGCGCCGGCGCCGCCCGTCATGCTGTCGTTGCCATCTCCGCCCTGCAGCGTGTCGTTGCCGCTCTCGCCGCGCAGGCCGTCATGGCCAGCGGCACCCGACAAAAGGTTGGCGACGCTGTCGCCCGTCAGGCTGTCGTCGCCACCCGAACCAAGCACGCCCTCGATGCCGATCAGCGTATCGCCAGCTCCCGTGCCGGTTCCGAGGTTCACGATCACGCCATAGCTCGAAGTGCCGTTGGCATCCGCATACGAGGCGGTGTCGAATCCTTCTCCGCCGTCGATGGTGTCCGCGCCGGAACCACCGATCAGCAATTCGTCGCCGTCTTCGCCGTAGAGAACGTCGTCGTCGTCGCCGCCGTCGAGAACGTCGGAGCCCGTCGAGCCGTACAGGGTATCGGAACCCAGACCGCCGAAGACCGAGTCATTGCCTGCATCCGCGATAATCCAGTTGGCGTGGATGTTGCCTTCGAGCCGGTCACCGAAGGTCGAGCCCCACAGGCCGTTGACGCTGTCATAGCTGTCGCCGGCGGCTTCGCCCGTATTGGTGCTTGCGTCCGTCAGCGAAGCGTTCACCGCGGATGTTGCGTCGACGTAGGACGCCACGCTGAAGCCGCCCGCGCCGTAATGAGCATCGGCGCCTTCTCCACCTTTCAGGATGTTGTTGCCGCCCTCGCCGTAGAGCGCATCGGCGCCGAGGCCGCCCACCAGGGTATCGTTGTCGTCGCCGCCCTGGAGGATATCGTTGCCGGCCTCACCGCAGAGCAGGTCGAGGCCCGCTCCACCCTGAAGCACGTCGATGTCTTCGCCGCCCCCGAGGATATCGTTGCCGTCGCCGCCTTGGAGCAGATCGATGCCTTCGCCGCCGCCGAGAATGTCGTTACCCTCGCCGCCCTGCAGCGTGTCGTTGCCGGCACCGCGAACCAACGTATCGTTACCGGCGTTGCCGACGAGAATATTGGCCTCCGCATTGCCCGTGATGGTGTCGCTGTAGGCCGTGCCGATCACGCCCTCGATGCTCTCATACGTGTCGCCCGACGCATCCGCGCCGCCTTCGAGGTTGGCATAGATGTGGTGGTCTCTGTCCTCGTAGGACGCGAGGTCGTAACCATCGCCGCCTTTCAGAACGTCCGCTCCCGCACCACCCTTCAGCAGATCGTGGCCATCGCCACCCCGGAGCGTGTCGTTTCCGTCACCACCGATCACGAAGTCGAAAGACTCGCTGCCGACAACCGTATCCTGACCGTCGCCGGCGAGAATGAAGCCCCTGCCTTTCACGAGATCGTTGCTCGCTGTGCCCAGGGAAGCCGACAACACTCCACCTTCCAGGTAGATGAAGCCTTGAACGATTTCGGTTGCTACGGCGACTGCTTGATGGAGGTCATCCGAGCGTATGGGACCTTCGCTCACCGGGATTTTGATCGGCGGGGGATCGCAGCTCGTGCATTTGGGGGTCGGTATGAAAATGCCAGGCTCATCTAGGAGTTTGTTGTTGCCGACATTCTCGTAGCTGATTTCGTGAATTTTATTCTTCGATAAATCGAAACCGTCCTGGCCCGGCCCGCTGAATTGCGGAATTACGAATGCCGTCTGGTACTGTTCGTGAACCAGATACATCTTGCCGTTTACATACTTTACCGTCATCACGACGCCGCGATAGGTAATTTGATACCCTTCCTTAGGGGTCTTACCCCCTGTGCCGCTGCCGCCATCGGATCCACCAGGGCCGCCGCCCCCTTCATCGCCATCCAAGACCGAGTCGTAATCGAGCCTAGGGTCCCCGTATCCGACCCCGTCCGGCGCGGGCGTCCCGCCCGTCGCGATCCTCATGAGGCGATCGAAATCGTCTCGCAATGTCTCTGGTGTGGTCATGTTTCCTCCGTGTTATCAAGGAATATATTCATTTCAATAACGCAACAACATATCATGCGATGTGCAGTTTAAAGTTACAAGTGTATACATTTCAACTATAAATTGAGAAGCGAGCTCCTGGGTCTTGCCGCTGCGCCAGCCGAGAGTCATTCGGAAGGGTTCACCCCTCCGGGCGGATGTCACTCATCTTGAGCTGTTGCTTGCGAGGGTGTTTCAGATATCGAAAGACACAGCGTTTTCTCGCGACGAGTTGGCTGGCGAGGCGTCCCGTGGAGCCCCCAAACCTTACCAACATTTCATCTTCTCGACGGAGCGCCGTAACCTCACCGCCCCCATGTTGCTTTCATGGCGAACCCAACGTGGTTCCAAAGGAGAGCCGATATGTTGAACACGAATTTTCGCCGGGGCAGGAATCGCACCGCCAAGTTCCTTGGCGCGGCGGCTGTCGCGGCTCTGATCGCCGGCGGCGCCGTTGAGAGCGGCCTCGTCGCCTCCACTCCCGCCCATGCGGAGCTGCGCTCCATGGCGCAACCCGTCACGGGCTTTCCCGCCTTCGCGGATGTCGTCGAGCGCGTGAAGCCCGCCGTGGTCGCGGTGAAGGTCAAGGTCCAGAACGTCGCCCAGCGTGACGAGGAGGGCGAGGGCCAGCAATTCTCCATGCCCGACTTGCCTCCCGGCCATCCCATGGAGCGCTTCTTCCGACAGTTCCGCGACCAGATGCAGCCCGGACAACCGGGACGTCCCGGCCAGCGCGGCGACCGTCAGGAGCGCCCGCGCCAGTTCGGTCAATCGCTCGGCTCCGGCTTCTTCGTGTCGGCTGACGGCTATGTGGTGACCAATAACCACGTGGTCGACAACGCCTCCGAAGTGCAGGTCACGATGGACAACGGCGAAACCCTCGACGCCAAGGTCATCGGGGTCGATCCCAAGACCGATCTCGCGCTGATCAAGGTCGAGGGCAGCAACTTCCCGTACGTGAAACTGGCGTCCCAGAAAGCCCGGATCGGCGAGTGGGTCCTGGCGGTCGGTAACCCGTTCGGCCTCGGCGGCACGGTGACGGCCGGCATCGTCTCGGCCCAGCACCGCGATATCGGCGCCGGTCCCTATGACGACTTCATGCAGATCGACGCGTCGGTGAACAAGGGCAACTCGGGCGGTCCGACCTTCAACCTCGCGGGCGAAGTGGTGGGCGTGAACACGGCGATCTTCTCGCCGTCGGGCGGCAATGTGGGCATTGCGTTCGCGATCCCCGCGAGCACCGTCGAGAACGTCGTCGCGTCGCTCAAGGACAAGGGCTCGGTCACCCGTGGCTTCATTGGCGTGCAGATGCAGCCGGTCACCAAGGAAATCGCGGAAGCGATCGGCCTGAAGGAGCCGAAGGGCGCATTGGTGGCGGAAGCCATCAAGGACGGACCGGCCGCGAAGGCGGGCGTCAAGACCGGCGACACCATCGTGGCGGTGGACGGCGAGCGCATCAACGAGGCGCGCGATCTCTCGCGCCGCGTGGCGCAGGTCGCCCCCGGCAAAAGCCTGTCGCTCACGCTCTATCGTGACGGCAAGGAGCGCAACGTGACCCTCGAGGTGGCAAGCCAGCCCAAGGGCGTCTGATCGCTTCGATAATCAAATCCGCCGGCCGATCTCATTGTCGGCCGGCCGGACCCTGGACACCGGATCCTCCAGCCTATAGCCCCGCGTAACCGGTGTCCCATGCCCCCGGCAGATCGACCGCCAAGCCCCCTCCACGGTCGGTCTGCCGTCGGGCCATTTTTTTGTTACAGTGAGGCCCATGCGGATTCTCATCATCGAAGACGACAAGGAGGCGGCGTCCTACCTGGTCAAGGCATTCCGGGAAGCGGGCCACATGGCGGACCATGCGGCGGACGGCCTCGACGGCTATGCGATGGCCGAATCCGGCGATTACGACGTGCTGGTGGTCGACCGCATGCTGCCGAAACTCGATGGTCTCTCGCTCATCCGGTCCTTGCGCGAACAGAAGGTCGAATCCCCGGTACTCATCCTCTCGGCGCTCGGTCAGGTGGATGACCGGGTGAAGGGCCTGCGCGCCGGCGGCGACGATTACCTGCCGAAACCCTACGCGTTTTCCGAGTTGCTCGCCCGTGTCGAGGTTCTGGCCCGTCGTCGCGCGAGCGTTGCGAGCGCTGAGCCGACCACCTATCGCGTCGGCGATCTCGAACTCGATCGCCTGTCGCATCGCGTGACGCGCGCGGGCCACGAGGTCGTGTTGCAGCCCCGTGAATATCGGCTTCTCGAATATCTCATGAAGTACGCCAATCAGGTGGTGACCCGCACGATGCTGTTGGAGCATGTGTGGGACTATCATTTCGATCCCCAGACCAACGTCATCGACGTGCACGTTTCGCGGCTGCGCGCAAAGATCGACAAGGGGTTCGACAAGCACCTGATTCACACCATCCGCGGCGCCGGCTACATGGTGCGCGTCGGCGGCGAGGCCGACGAGTGACGGCGCTTGGAAAACTCGTCCGAACCACGGCGTTCAAGCTCTCCTTCGCTTACCTGGTGGTGTTCGCGCTCTTCGCGTTCGCGTCCCTCGGCTACGTGGCGTGGAACGCGCAGCGTCTGCTGACGGATCAGTTCAACTCCACCATCGAAGCCGAGATCAACGGCTTGGCCGAGCAATATCGCCTCGGCGGATTGCGCCGCCTCGTCAATATCGTCGAGCGCCGCTCGCGGGCGCCCGGCGCCTCGCTCTACCTCGTCACCACGCCGCTCGGCGAGCGCGTCGCCGGAAACATCGGAGCGCTGCCGCCCGGCGTCATCGACCAGCCGGGACAGTTCGTCACCGATTACACGCGCACCGACGAGGCGGAATCCCCGCCGAGCCATGCGCTCGTTCGAGTCTATCGCCTCTCCAGCGGCTTCCATTTGCTGGTGGGGCGCGACATGGAGGAGAGTGCGCGCCTGCGGGACGTCATCCGCCGCGCCTTCGGCTATTCGCTGCTGTTCATCGGTGTGCTGGGCTGCGCCGGCGGCTGGTTCATCACCCGTCGCGTCCTGAAGCGCATCGACGACATGACCGAGACCACCCGCACCATCATGGCGGGCGATCTCAACGGCCGCCTGAAGGTGGCGGGCACCGGCGACGAGCTCGACCGTCTGGCCGAGAACCTCAACCAGATGCTCGACCGCATCGGCGAGCTGATGCACGGCATGCGCGAGGTCTCGGACAATATCGCGCACGATCTCAAGACGCCCCTGACGCGCCTGCGCAATAAGGCCGACGAGGCGCTGCGGCTGGCCAAGACGCCCGACGAGTTGAAGGCCGCGCTCGAAGCCAATATCGAGGAGAGCGACAACCTCATCCGCATCTTCAACGCGCTCCTGATGATCGCGCGGCTGGAAGCCGGCAACGCCCGCGAGGGCCTGTCCGATTTCGACGCGGCGGAGGCGGTGCGCGACGTCGCCGAACTCTACGAGGCCCTGGCCGAGGAGGCGGGTGTGCCGCTCGTGATTCACGTCGACGGCGATCTTCCGCTTCATGGCAGCCGCGAGCTGTTGGGGCAGGCGGTCTCGAACCTTCTCGACAACGCCCTCAAATATGCAGCGCCGACCGACCCCGACGCCGCGGCCCAACCCGTCACCGTCACGGCTTCCCGGCGCGAGGGCGAGGTGCGGATCGCGGTGGCGGATCGCGGCCCCGGCATTCCGGAGGAAGAGCGTGCGCACGTGCTCGAGCGCTTCGTGCGCGTGGAATCCGCGCGCTCGCGGCCCGGTTTCGGCCTCGGCCTCAGCCTCGCCGCCGCCGTCGCCCGCCTCCATGGGGGAGCCCTGCGTCTGGAGGATAACAATCCGGGCCTGAGAGTCGTGCTGGCCTTGCCTCTGGCGAGCCCGTCGAGCACGTCCGCGGCCGGCGAGAGCTGAAAGAAGAGGGCATAAGAGCGATATTTCGGTTGCGTCCCGGGAGGCCGCGTGGACACTCGGCGGCAAGCCCAGACCACATGGATCGCCCGTGCCGGATCAAACCGTCTCCCTCATCGACCGCCTGACGAAGGCGCCGCCCGTCTCCGACGCAGATCGCGCCGCCTCCCAGCTCGCGGATTTTCTGGAGCGCGCAAGGAGCGTTCCCGAATGTGCGTCGCTCGAGCCTCATCTCGAAGCCGGCCTTTTCCGCGACCTCATCCTCTCCGTGGCCGATCATTCGCCGTTCCTGTGGCAGGTGATCATCAACAATCCAGGCCGCCTCGAGCGCCTTGCACTGAGTGCGCCCGAGCAGGTTCACGCGGACATCATCCATTCGCAATCGAGCCTCTTTCGCGACTTCCGTTCCGGTCACATGTCGCGCGACGCGGTGGTGGCGGCGTTCCGGCAGAACCGCAACGCCCACGCGCTGCTGGTGGCGCTTGCCGATATCGGTGGCGTGTGGAACGTGGTGGAGGTCACCCGCGCCTTGAGCGATTTCGCGGATGCGTCGGTGCGCGGCGGCGTCAATCTCGTCCTCACCGAGATGGCGGGTCTCGGCCGCGTCGTCCTGACAGATCCCGACGAGCCCGGCAACGGCTCCGGCTTCACCGTGCTGGCGCTCGGCAAGCATGGCGCGGGCGAACTCAATTATTCCAGCGACATCGATCTCGTGGTGTTCTTCGACCCGCAATCCGCGGCCTTGCCGGAAGGCGCGGAGGCGCCGACGCTCTACACCCGCATCGCCCAGCAGCTCGCGCGGTTGTTGCAGGAGCGCACCGCCGACGGTTTCGTGCATCGGGTCGATTACCGCCTCCGGCCGGACCCCGGTTCGACGCCGACGGCGGTGTCGCTTCCCTCCGCTTACACCTATTACGAAACCGTCGGGCAGAACTGGGAACGCGCCGCGCTCATCAAGGCGCGTGCCATCGCCGGCGATGTCGCGCTGGGCGAGCGTTTTCTGGAGGATCTGCGACCCTTCATCTGGCGCAAATATTTCGATTTCGCGTCGATTGCCGACGTCCATGCGATGAAGCGACAGATCCACGCCGTCCGCGGACACGACCAGATCGCGGTTGCCGGACACGACATCAAGCTCGGACGCGGCGGCATCCGCGAGATCGAGTTCTTCGTCCAGACGCAGCAACTGGTTTTCGGCGGCAGGCGCCCGGCGTTGCGCGGACGGCGGACCCTCGACATGCTGGTGGCCCTGCGCGACGAGAACTGGATCACCGATCAGGCCCGCGATGAACTCTCGCACGCCTACCAGTATCTCCGCACCGTCGAGCACCGGCTGCAGATGGTCGCGGACGAGCAGACGCAGCGGCTGCCATCCGACGAGACCGATCTCACCCGCTTCGCGCATTTCTGCGGCTATGTCGACCTCGCGTCGTTCTCGATGGCGCTGACAGAGCAGGCCGGAATTGTGCAACGCCATTATGCGTTGTTGTTCGAGGAGGGCCCGGAGCTTGCCTCCGACATCGGCAATCTGGTCTTCACCGGCACGACGGACGATCCCGAAACATTGGCAACGCTCAGGCGGCTCGGCTTTCACGAGCCGGAACGGGCGGCGGAAACCATTCGCGGCTGGCATTTCGGCCGTCGCGCCGCCATCACCTCGCAGCGCGCGCGCGAAGTGCTGACGGAGTTCGTGCCGGCGCTTCTCAGCGCACTCGGCGGCACGCCCGATCCCGATGCCGCGCTCGCAGCCCTCGACCGCGCTTTCGGTCGCATGCCGGCCGTCGTCGAGCTTCTCACCATCCTGCAATCGCACGACCGCCTGCGCCTGCTCTTCGCCGATCTGCTCGGCACCGCGCCGCGCCTCGCCGACACCGTGGCGCAATCGCCGCACGTGCTCGACACGCTCATCGATCCGGCCTTCGTCGATCCGGTGAGCGACGAAGCCGGCCTCGAAGAACAGGTGCGCCAGATCATCGGCAAGCCGGGCGATTACGAGGAATTCCTCGACAGATCGCGGGATGCCGCGCGCCAGATGCGCTTCGTCACCGGTGCCCGCCTGCTGTCGGAAATTCTCTCACCGACCCGCGCCGGCGAATCCTACACGGCAATCGCGCAGGCCATCGTGTGCGCGGCCTTCGCCGAAGTGCGGCGGAATTTCGAGACCGATCACGGTGTCGTTCCGGGCGCGGAAATCGCCATCCTGGGTCTCGGCCGTCTCGGGTCGCGCGAACTCACGGCAGGATCCGATCTCGATCTCGTGGTGATCTACGATTTCGATGAGAACAACCGCGAGAGCACCGGCCCGCGCAAGCTCGACGTGGTGGTCTATTACACGCGCCTGACCCAGCGCCTCGTCGCCGCGCTGACGGTGCCGACGCGACGCGGCCTGCTCTACGAAGTGGACCTCCGCCTGCGTCCGCAAGGCGGCAAGGGTCCCGTCGCGTCGCAATTCCGTGGCTTCGTCGAGTATCAGAAGAACGAAGCGGAGTTATGGGAACACATGGCGCTGACGCGGGCGCGGGTGATCGCGGGCGATGACGCGTTCGGAGCGCGCGTGACGACGACCATCGCCGACATCCTGGCGACGCCGCGCGATCCGGCGCATGTCTTCAAGGATGTCGCCGCCATGCGTGAGTTGATCGCGCAGGAAAAGGGCGACGACGACCCGTGGGACCTGAAACTCGCGCGCGGCGGCTTGACCGATCTCGATTTCATCGCGCAGGCGCTGGTGCTCGCCCATCCCAAGAAGATCGCGCTGGGGCCGGGCGCATCGACGCCGCAGGTGATCGAGCTGGCGCATGAGGTCGGCCTGTTGGCGGAGCATGATTCGCGAACCCTCCTGGAAGCGCATCACCTGATGGGCGACATCTTCCAGTGGCAGCGCCTGATGGTGGAGGGAGTGTTTGATGCGAACATCCTGTCCAGGGCGATCCTCTATCGCCTTGCCGCTGTGGCAGGCCTGCCAAGCTCCTCCGCCTTGCAGGAGCACCTGACGCGGTCGCGGAAGATGGTGTCGGAAATCTGGAGGAATCTGGTCGGCTAGAGCGGTTTTCCCTTTTTCAACTCTGATCAGGTTCCGTCTTGTTCCTTCTGCGCATGACGCTTCAACGAGTTCGGGCTGGTTCGCCGGATCGTGGTCTGGGTCCAGAGGAGCACGCCCCTCTGGACCCAGAGGAATTGATCCGTGTCCGACTCGCGAGTCCCCGTCATCTCGCCAGCGATGGCCTCATCTCCAAACATTTATTTTATGGGCGCGAACTAACCAGGGTTGTGCCGCCCATCTGGCCCGACGGCCGATTTGCGTGCCCGAGGTCGTTGGTGACGCAAAAGCACCTCTGCTGGTCTGCAACTGCGAGGTGTTTGGCATTGTCGCCACTACTTGCAGGCATATCGTTATTATGTAACTTAGGTATAAGTTCAGCAAAATAGCCCAGGGGCACCAGAATGACCTTCTCCATTGAGCAAGCTCTCGCGGAGTTTTTCGACAACAGCGGCGGCGGCGGCGTCTGGTACGGCGGTACAGGCATCAGCACCGGCCCGATCACCGATTGGGACGGGACTGGGGACGGCGGCGACAATGGCGGTGGCGAAGGGGAAAGCGAGAGCTCGGGCAGCACCGACGAACCCGATGCCAGCAGTGAAGATGGTGGCGTCACCGACGGAACCGAGCCCCCGGACGAGTGGTATATGGGCGGCTATGTGGATGAGGAATCTGCTGAGGAGGAAGGCGGCGTCAGCGACGGACCGGAGAGCGAAGCCGGGAGTTCCGACGAAGAGGACATCCTCGGATACACCTGGACCATAACGGACGGTTGGGGTGGCGAAGACGGCTGGCGAATCGTCGATTATTACGAATCCACCGATGAACCGCAGGATGTTCCGGTCATCACAATCACGGCCGGCGAGAATACACTGAATCCGGATGGCACCGACAGCACGGGTCATGTCATCGTGTTGAGGCCGGGCTACGCCTATCACACGGAGAACCCCGGCAACTGACGGCAGCGCGGGCGACGACGTGCTGGTCGGCGGCACCGGCAACAACATCCTGCGGGGCGGGGCTGGGGCGGACACGCTCGACGGCACGGGCGGCTGGGGTGTTGCAGATTACCACTCGGCTGCGACCGCCGTCACGGTCAATCTCGACGGCTCGGGCAATATCGGGGACGAAGCGGCGGGCGATGTCTTTATCTTTATCGGTGTCAACGGCGTCATTGGCTCGTCTCACGGCGACACGCTCAATGGCAACACCAATGCCAATTGGATGATCGGCGACGGCGGCAACGATCGCGTCGATGGCCGCGAGGGTGACGACACGCTCTATGGCTCCGACGGCAACGACACCCTCATCGGAGGCGCCGGGAGCGATTACCTGCTCGGCGGCGCCGGGAGCAACATGCTCGAGGGCGGAGCCGGCGCAGACCTGCTCGACGGAACCGGTGGCCAGAGTGTCGCGGATTACCACAACGCACTTTCGGGCGTCACGGTGCGCCTCGACGGCTCGGGCAACAGCGGCGAGGAGGCGTTGGGCGATCAATACATCAACGTGCACGGAATCTGGGGCTCGGCGCATGGCGACACCCTCGTCGGCAACGTGAGCGCCAACCTCATTGTCGGCGACGCGGGCAACGACCGCGTCGAGGGAATGGATGGCGACGATCTCCTCAGCGGCAACGATGGCGACGACACGCTCGTCGGCGGCAATGGCGCTGACAAGCTCTCCGGTGGCAACGGCTTCGACTGGGCTTCGTATGAGGATGCGGCTTCCGGCATCATCGCCAACCTCGCGACCGGCGACGCCATGGGCGATGTCCTCACGAGCATCGAAGCGCTGTCCGGCTCCAGCTTCAACGACCAAATCGTCGGCGATGGCAACGACAACGCGCTTTCCGGCAATGGCGGAAAAGACTTTCTTGACGGCGGCGCCGGCAATGACACCCTGAATGGCGGCTCCGGCGACGACACCCTCGTCGGCGGCGTTGGCGCAGACGTGCTGCTCGGTGGAGACGGAATCGACATCGCTTCCTATGGCGGCGCCGTCAGGATCGTCGCGAGCCTTGCGGCGGGCGGCAGCAGCGGTGATGCCTCCGGCGATACCTATTCGGGAATCGAAGGGCTCTCGGGCGGCATCGCGAACGATCAACTCACCGGAGACACCTCCGCCAATGTGCTCTTGGGCAACGGTGGCAACGATCTGTTGGATGGCGGTATCGGCAACGACACCCTCGACGGCGGCGCCGGCAACGACACGCTCATGGGTGGCGGTAATGCCGACAACCTGATCGGCGGATCGGGAACCGACCTCGCGGCCTATGACTACGCTGCAGCGGGCATCACAGCCAGTCTCGCCACCGGGGGCGTCGGCGGCGACGCCGCGCATGACATCTATAGTGGCATCGAAGGCCTGTCGGGCTCGGCATTCGCCGATCGGCTCACTAGCGATGCCGGCGCCAACACCCTCCTTGGCAATGCCGGCGACGACGTCCTTGTCGGCGGTGCGGGTGCAGATGTGCTGGATGGCGGCTCTGGCTACGACATCGCGGATTACTCCTCGGCAACGGCGGCGGTGACGGTCAATCTCGGATCGCCGTCGAGCAACGCGGGTGAGGCTGCGGGCGATACGCATGTGTCGATCGAAGGCATCACCGGCTCGTCCTATGCGGACAAGCTCACCGGCAACGGCGTCGCCAACGAGCTTCGCGGCGGTGCGGGTAGCGATACGCTGGCCGGCGGTGCCGGAAATGACGTTCTCTGGGGCGGAACGGGCAACGACGTCATCGTGCTGAATGCTGCGTTGAGCGAGTCGTCGAACGTTGATCAACTGAAGGACTTCAACTTCTCCGAAGACAGGATCTATCTCGACCGGCAAATCTTCACCGCCTTCACGGCCGGTGCCCTGGACGCCTCGATGTTCGCGCTTGGCGCGGCCGCCACCAAGGCCGAGCAGCGCATCATCTACAACGCAACGACGGGCAGCCTGTTCTATGACGGAGATGGTTCAGGCTCCCGCGCCGCGATCAAGATCGCGATCCTGACGCCGGATTCATCTATGAAGTTGGGCGCGGCCGTGGGAGCGGATGACTTCTTGATCATCTGATGTGGCGTCGGGCGCGGGGCGTCTCGAGATTCYGAAAACGATAAGTGCCGGCGCCATCGGGCGCCGGCATATTCGTGACGCAGGAGAATCAGCGCTACGGGCTCGACCCCAAGCATGAGTCGCCGGTCACGGGTATTCTGGCGACGCCATATACTTCGAAAGAGCCCTTCGAGGGATGCCACCATGCGCGGCCTTATCGCCCAGGCGAGGGCGGCAGGCCCGTAAGGTTCGAAACCCGCGCGGCGGTCTGACGGATCTCGATTTCATCCCCAAGACGTTGATGCTGCCTCATCCAAAGAAGATCGCGCTGGGGCCGGGCGCATCGACGCCTCAGGTGATCGAGCGGGCCAATGAGGTCGGCCTTCTTGCGGCGGGAGATTCGCGCGTGCTTCTCGACCCCCATCACGTCATGAGCGACATCTTCCAGTGGCAACGCCTGATGGTCGAGGGGAATTTCCACGTGGGGATTTTGTCGAAAGCGATCCTGCAACGTCTTGCGACGGTTTCCGGTCTCCCAACTGCCGCAGCGATGCAGGCCCACGTGACGCAGTCGCGTACGAAGATAGTGCAAATCTATTCTAAAAATTTCCGGACTTCACAATAAACTAATTCCACTATTTTTGAATGAGTTTTTATATGACTATTTTGTTCTAATAAACCTTTGTGAGTTAGTTTAATTGCGCGGGCAACGACTCCCTCAAGGGCGGCGCCGAATCCGACATGCTGAGTGGAGGCGACGGAAACTACATCCTGGTTGGTGGCGCAGGCGCCGATCATTTGAATGGCGGAGCCGGTTTCGATATCGCCGCTTATGAAAACGCAACGTCTGGCGTCAGTGTCAGTCTCACCGACGGGACAGAGCTTTCCGGCGATAGGCTGGTCAGTATCGAAGGCTTGTCGGGGTCGTCCTACAACGATCAGCTTCTAGGCGATTCCGCCGACAACATGCTCCTCGGCGACGGCGGCAACGATCTGCTTGAAGGTAGCGATGGCGCTGACGTTCTCCATGGCGGGGAAGGCGACGATACCTTGGTCGGCGGCAACGGCGATGATCGCCTGATCGCAGGCTCCGGCAACAACGTTCTACGCGGCGGCGCCGGCGACGAGGCCGCCGGCGATACCTTTGTCAACGTCAATGGTGTTCAGGGATCGGCCTTTGCCGATACGCTGAACGGCAATGCCAACGCCAATTGGATCCTTGCCGACAGCGGCAATGACACCGTTAATGGCGGAGCCGGCAACGATACGGTCTATGGCGGCGACGGCAACGATCAGCTCAATGGCGACGGCAACGATTATCTCGTGGCCGGCATCGGCAACAACATCCTGCGCGGTGGCGCGGGTGCCGACAAACTCGACGGCACGAGCGGCTGGGGCGTTGCCGATTACCACACGGCGCAGACAGCGGTGATGGTCAATCTCGACGGCTCGGGCAATAGCGGCGACGAGGCAGCGGGTGACACCTTCATCAACGTCAACGGTGTGCAGGGTTCGGTCTTTGGCGACACGCTGAACGGCAACGTGAACGCCAACTGGATCCTTGCCGATGCAGGCAACGACACCGTCAATGGCGGTGCCGGGAACGACACGGTCTATGGCGGCGACGGCGACGACCAGCTTGTCGGCGGCGGCGGCGCGGATCATCTCGTCGGCGGCCTCGGCAACAACGTGCTGGAGGGCGGTGCAGGGGCCGATATTCTCGACGGCACCGGTGGCTGGGGCGTTGCCGATTACCGCAATTCCGACGCGGTGACGGTCCGTCTCGACGGTTCGGGCAATGCCGGCGGCGAGGCGGCGGGCGATGTGTTCGTCAACATCAACGGCGCGTTCGGTTCAGCCTTCGGCGACCAGATTCTCGGCAACGCGAATGCCAACTGGGTCATAGCCTGCGGCGGCAACGACAGCGTGCTGGGCGCATCGGGCAACGACACGCTCTATGGCTCGGATGGCAACGACAGCCTCAACGGCGGCAACGACGACGACATGCTGCTTGGCGGCACGGGCGGCGACGTTCTCACCGGCGGCGCCGGGCGTGACATGTTCGTGTTCGATGCGGCGCTGGGCAACGGCAATGTCGACCGCATCACCGACTTCAACGCGGCCGACGACACGATCCAGCTCAGCCGGAGCATCTTCTCCGGTTTCGGCGCATCGGTGAAGCTGACCTTCGGTCAGATGGCCAACAGCGGTGAAGCGCAGATCATCTGCAACGGCGGCGATCTCTATTACGATGCCGACGGTCTGGGTGGCGGCGTCGCGATCAAGTTTGCGACCCTGTCCAACACGGCCGGGTTGAGCAGCGCCGACTTCATGCTGATCTGATAAAACGGCTGCCGCGCAAGCGACGGTCCTATTCGACACAACGACGCCGGCGCAGCGATGCGCCGGCGTTTTTTCATGCGGGCCATCAGCTCGCAGGTGTTCGAACTCCAAGACGCGGACGGTATAGGTGGTGGCCGGCCTGCCAGGTTCGCCACGCTCTCCGCCGGTCTTGCGCTCATCGCAACCGACTTCATGCTGATCTGACAACCACGCCGCGTAAGCGACGGCGTTTTTATGTGGCCGCCATGTTGTCGCAAGCTGCGCTACGCCGCCGTGTCCGCCAGCGCGATGTCCGAATTGGTCGCTTCCGTCAGCGGCAGGTGGACGAGCACGATGGTGCCGACGCCCTCCTGGCTGCGGATGCGCAGTGCGCCGCCGTGGAGTTCGGTGAGCGAGCGGGCGATGGCGAGGCCGAGGCCCGAGCCCTTGTAGCTCTTCGAGAACTCGGTCTCGACCTGCTCGAAGGGGCGTCCGAGCTTTTGCAGGGCGTGCTCGGGGATGCCGATGCCGTTGTCTTCCACATAGAGGTTGATGGCGTCGCCGGCCTGGCGGGTGCGCACCGTGATGCAGCCGCCGTCGCTGGTGAACTTGGTGGCATTCTGCAGCAGGTTCACGAGGATCTGGTGCATCGCTCGCTCATCAGCCGGCACCACGATGTCCTCGGGGATCACGTCGACCGTGATGGTGAGGTTCTTGGCCTTGATCTGTTCGCTGACCAGCCGAAGCGCCCGCTGGATCGAGGCGTTGACGCCGATCGGCTGCTTGGTCAGGCTGGTGCGGCCCGCCTCGATGCGCGACATGTCGAGGATGTCGTTGATGACCGAGAGCAGGTATTCGCCGCTGCCGCGGATATCGGCGCAATATTCCTCGTATTTGTCGGAGCCCAGCGCGCCGAAGATGCCGCTCTGCATGACCTCGGCGAAGCCGATGATGGCGTTGAGGGGCGTGCGCAGCTCGTGGCTCATATTGGCGAGGAATTCGGATTTGGCGCGGTTGGCGCTCTCGGCCTGCGCCTTCTGGTCGAGATAGCGCTCGGCGAGATCGGCGAGCTGCTGCGTCTGCGCCTGCATCTTCTGGCGCGATTGCTTCAGGTCCATGACGGTGGCGATGAGTTCCTTCTCGGATTCGACGAGCCGGCCTTCGTGGCGCTTGAGCGCCGTGATGTCCGTGCCGACCGAGACGTAGCCGCCATCCTTCGTGCGGCGTTCGTTGATCTGCAGCCAGCGCCCGTCCTGAAGGCGCGCCTCGTAGCTGCGCGCGCCGATTTCCTCCTGGCGCCGCATGAATTGGTGCTGCACTTCGGCGGGACGTCCCTGCGCCATGACTTCCGCGTAGCTCTTGCCCTGCAGCTCGGCATCGGGCGCAAGCTCATGCAGCTTGTGGAACTTCGAATTGCAAAGAACGAGCCGGTTGTTGGCGTCCCACAGCACGAAGGCCTCGGAAATCGCCTCGATGGCGTCGTGAAGGCGCGCGTCGGCTTTCGCGGTCCGCTCCTCGAGGCCGCGCTGCTCCGTCACGTCGACGGCGATGCCGACCAGATGGCTCGCGGCGTCGTCCGGGTCGTCCATGAGCTCGGCGCGGGCGCGCAGCCACACCCATTCGCCGGCCGAGCTGCGGATGCGGAATTCGTAATCGAGCAGCGAGGTCTTTGCGGAGGCGAGCTGTTCGGCGAGTGCGTAGAGATCCTCGTCGTCGGGATGGATCATCGCATTGACTTCGCCGAATGACAGGAACTCGTCCTGGCGCTCGTAGCCGAGAAGCTCATACATGGAATCCGACCAGTAGAGCCGACCGCGCCCGATATCCCAGTCCCACAATCCGCAACGGCCGCGGTTCAGCGCGGAATCGATCCGGTCGCGGACCTTCTCGCAGACTTCGTCCGCCGCGCGGGCGCGATTCGCCTGCATCACATACGCAATGCCGATCCCGAGCAGCACGACGATCGTGGCGGCGAGCAACGACACATGGCCGATGGTGCGCGACCACCAGCCGGACAGCACGCGGGGCAGGGGCTGCAGCAAGGCGATCTGCCCGGACGATGCGGGAAGCGAGCGCACGGTGGCGATGCCGTCGACGCCGCTCGCGAGCCTGATGGTCATGACGCCGGCGCGGTCGGCGAAGGTCGACAGGGGCTGCGCTTCGCCGAGAAGGTCGATCAGCGTTTCGGGAACGGTCACGGTCGGCGGGTGGACAGCCAGCACCTTGCCGGCCGCGTTGACGAGCACGAGCGTGCGGCTCTGCGCCAAAGCGCTCGGCGGCATGGCGCGCACGAGCGCGTCGAGCTGGGCCGCCGCCGCATTGCGGTCCACCGGCGCCGGATAAAGGCCAAGCTTGGCAGCCGACAGAGACGCGATGATGTCGATATCCGCGACGGCGTCGCTGAGCGTGCTCTCGCGGCCTTCGCGCACCTGAATCCACGCGCTTGCCGCCAGCGTCAGGAGAAACAGGGCGAGAAGCGCCGGAACGGCCAGCCGCAACAGCGGTTCGTATTGTTCAAGTCGTCGATAGGTGGGGTTCGCGTCGGATCGCGTTACCCCCAAGATCGTACCCGCGCGTGCGGGAACGCTCGCGGTCGCTGCCCCCGCCATGCGTTATCCTCCGGAATCCTAGTCGTCCTCATTCGGAAGGACGTGCCGCATCTCTCCGAATCACTATCAATAGAATCACGGGCGCGTGATTTGTCCAGCCGAGACAGCGCTTAGGTTAATAAAATATTTCCATGTAGCCGCAGGCCGCCCGCGACGCCTGTACGCGCAGACAGCCCGGCTGTGGATTCAATGCCTTGCGATTGCTGGATTTATTGCAATGTGCGCTGCACGATATCGCTCGCGTCGCGCGACAGGCCGGGCGTGCCGGCAATTTGCTGCAGGGCGCGTTCCGCCTGCTCGCGACGCCCGCTTTCCATCATTCGCCACGAACTGAAGGCCGTCATGAGCCGGGCCGCGAGCTGCGGGTTGAGCGGATCGACGCGCAGGATCATCGCGGCGACGAAGCGGTAGCCGGCGCCATCGGCACGGTTGAACTGGGTCTGGTTCGCCATGGCAAAGCTTCCCACGAGCGAGCGCACGCGATTGGGATTGCTGAGGGCGAAAGCCGGATGATTGAGCAGCGACTCGACGCGCGACAGCGTGGCGGGTTCCTCGATGGTGGCCTGAAGCGTGAACCACTTGTCGAGCACCAGCGGCTCATCGCGATACCGATCCCCGAAAGTCGCCAGCGCGTTCTCCCGGGCGGGTCCGGGGATGGTCGTCAGGGTGTTCAGCGCCGCCAGCCTGTCCGTCATGTTCGTCGCGCGGTCGAATTGCGCCACCGAAAGCGCCTCTCCCACGTCGTGATTGGCAACGGTCAGAAGGTCGAGCGCCACATTGCGCAGGGCGCGACGTCCCGCACTCGCCGCGTCGGGGCTATAAGCGGCCGTTTCCGCAAGCTCGTCGTAGAGCCGCCGCAGGCTGGCCGTGTTCGCCTGCGCAATGCGGCGACGCAAGGCGCTTCGGGCCTCATGGATCGCATCGGGGTCGACGTCGGCAGCGATCTCCTGGGCGATCTCGGCCTCGCTCGGCTGCATCAGCACCAAGGCGGCGAAGGCAGGATCCCGCAGCGCGTCGCGGTCGAGGAAGGTGCCGATCGCCGACGCCAGGGCCGTCACCTCGCCGTCGTCGACCGCTTCGCCTTTCGACAACCGCACCAGAAGTCGCAGCGAAACGGTTTGGGCGGATTGCCAGCGGTTGAACGCATCCGTGTCATGACGCAGCAGGACCAGCAGATCGTCGTTCGACAGGTCGAGCGCGACTTTGACCGGCGCGGAGAAATCGCGGAACACCGACGGGGCGGGCGGCTGCGACACCTTCGTGAAGGTCAGGCTGTCGCTGTCCCGGTCGAGCAGGAACACGCCCTGCGCGTTGACCCGGTCGCACTTCGCCTCCAGCGGGCGACCGTCCCGCGACACGAGGCCGAGCCCGATCGGGATCGCCATCGGGCGCTTGTGGGCTTCACCCGGAGTGCCGTTGGTGGCTTGCGCGAGGTCGAGGCGATAGGTCTGCGCCGCCTCGTCGTAATGACCTGAAACAGTCACGCGCGGCGTTCCGGCCTGCGCGTACCATTGGGCGAAATGCGCAAGGTCGCGGCCCGTCACATCGGCGAAGGCCGAGAGGAAATCCTCCACGGTAGCGGCCGTGCCGTCGCAACGCTTCACGTAGAGATCCATGCCGCGTCGGAAATCCGCCTCGCCGATAATGGTCTTCAGCATACGGACGATCTCGGCGCCTTTTTCGTAGACCGTGGCGGTGTAGAAGTTGTTGATCTCGCGGTACTGCGTCGGCCGCACCGGATGGGCGAGGGGACCGGCATCCTCCGAGAACTGACGCGCCCGAAGCGTCTTGACCTCGGCGA
>NZ_JBFUHH010000067.1:0-24411 GCF_056402495.1 Microvirga sp. P4_A5
AGGGTGAGGGGGTGGGCGGGTTTCCGGATAGCCCGCAACCCCTCACCCGGACCTGTCGGTCCGACCTCTCCCACAGGGAGTGGTGAGGTGCGGCCTCTCACACAGGGTGAGGTGAAGTGGGACCTCTCCCCCAGTGGGAGAGGTGAGGTGCTCTCCCTGTGGGAGATGCGGCGGTGCGGCTTGCTTTACAGCACGTAAAAGTCGCTCGCCTTGATCGCCAGCTTATTCCCGACCGTCGCAAACTGCACCGCTGCTTTCGCGCCGTTGCCGTCCTCATCGTAGAACAAGGCGCCGCTGTTCTTATCGTAGAAGATCCGGTCCGAGGCATCGTGCGCCTTGTTGCCGACCCAAAAGGCGTTGCTGGCCAGGACGCCCTTCTTGGAGATCTTTGAAAATATCGTTTTCGCGAGATGGATGGTGTCGTCGCGAACGTTGAAATCTACGATCCGGTCGAGGTTCGTCGACTTGTTCGGCCTCGTGTCGAACATGAAGATGTCCTTGCCCAGACCACCGGTCAGGACGTCCTTGCCGAGACCGCCATAGAGCGTGTCGCTGCCGGATTCGCCCGTCAGCCGGTCCGCGCCCCGCGTGCCGCGAAGCACCAGCGGATTGGTTTCCACGACGTTGGTGACGGCGAGATCGAATGTCTTCGTGACCTCGCCGCCATATGCATCCTTCGCCCTCACGGTGATGCTGTGCTGGCTCAACGCCTCGAAATCCACCGCTCCCGCCAGGACGACGTTCGTTCCGTCGAGCTTGAACAGACCGCTGGGATTTCCGGTCAGGCTGTAGGTCAACGCATCGCCATCGGCGTCGAAAGCGGAAAGGCTCGCCACGATGCCGGTGACGGGGGTGTCTTCGGCAAAGGCGGTTTTGGATAGGGCGAGATTGATCGGGGCGGCGTTGTGGAGGGTGACGGTCTGGTCGGTGAACTTCAGGAAGCGGATCGCACTGAGCTGGGCGAAATTTTGAGCCGGATTATTTTTTTGAGCGACAATCCAGTCGGTCGTTCCCTTCCGTGTGACATCATATCTGGCGAGCGCATCGCCAAATTCTGCCGTATCGTTCCCGCCCCCGCCGATGATGGTGTCCGCGCCTAATGCGCAACTGCGGATGATATCATCTCCGCGGCCGCCATCGATGTAGTCAGCGGCGTTTTGGATTGTGATATCCTCAGCAAGTGCGCCGCCGTAGAACGTGCACCTATAATCCGACAGCTTGATCGTCCCGGTGAGGACCCCCTGCCTGTTATCGAGGATAAGCCGCCCTCCACGACTCCAATCGACGTCACCATTGATAACCCCAGCATTCGCGATAACCCCGCCCCCGCTCCCTCCGCCGGCCAAAATATCTCCCGTGATCGTTCCGGTATTGGCGAGGTTCAACGTTCCCCCGACTCGGATCGCATCGTTCGTTGCGAGTATCTGCCCGCTATTAAATATCGTCAGCGCACCAGAACCAATGATGCCGAGGCTTCCTTTTAGCAAAGCACTCTCGGAAAGATGGATGATCGTCGTCGTGTCCGAAGTGAATTGACGATAGCTGACCGCCCAGCTGGTAGCACTCTCGACCAGTCCTTTGATTACAAGCGCAGTGCTGCCAACGGTCTGGATCCCGTACCCTCCGGTGCCTGTCGCCCGAATAGCACCGCCCGCCGCGAGCTCAAGGCTCTCGCCGTTATTAACTTTGAATGCATCCTGGTCGACGACCTCCGCGAGTATGTTCGTGGCGGAGTCGAGATCGTAAGTCGGCATATGGGGCTCCCTCGGTCAAAGGCCGCGCCGCGACCTCAACTGTAACGCGATAATCAACTACCACGTTATAAAGTTCCGTATGACCTAGAGACAACCCATAAAAGAATGCTGAAAGGTCGCAGCACTTTTGCCGCGACCCTCCCCTCAGCCCAACGTCTTTCAGCGCAGTCTCACCCCAGCGCCTTCAGCGCCGCCTTCCCCGCATAGCGCGCCTGCTCGCCCAGCTCCTCCTCGATCCGGATGAGCTGGTTGTACTTCGCCGTCCGGTCGGAGCGGGCGAGCGAGCCGGTTTTGATCTGGCCGCAATTGGTCGCAACCGCGAGATCGGCGATGGTGGAATCTTCCGTCTCGCCGGAGCGGTGGGACATGACGGAGGTGTAGCCGGCGCGGTGGGCCATATCGACGGCCGCGATGGTCTCGGTGAGCGTGCCGATCTGGTTGACCTTCACCAGCAGGGAATTGGCGACGCCCTTCTTGATGCCGTCCGACAGACGCATGACGTTGGTGACGAACAGGTCGTCGCCGACGAGCTGGCATTTCGAGCCGGCGAGATCGGTCAGCATCTTCCAGCCGTCCCAATCGTCCTCCGACATGCCGTCTTCGATCGACGCGATGGGGTAATCGGCGACCAGCTTGGCGAGATATTCGGCCTGCTGCTTCGGGCTCAAGGATTTGCCAGTGCCTTCATACACATAGGCGCCCTTCTTGAAGAACTCGGTCGCGGCGCAATCGAGGCCGAGATAGATGTCCCGGCCCGGCTTGAAGCCCGCCTGCTCGATGGATTTCATGACGAAATCCAGCGCCGCCTCGGCGCTCGGCAGGTTCGGCGCGAAGCCGCCCTCGTCGCCCACATTGGTGTTGTGGCCCGCATCCTTGAGGGCCTTCTTGAGGGTGTGGAAGACCTCGGAGCCCATGCGCACCGCCTCGGCGAGGCTGTCGGCGCCGACGGGCAGGATCATGAATTCCTGGAAATCGATGGGATTGTCGGCGTGCGCCCCGCCATTGATGATGTTCATCATCGGCACCGGAAGCACGCGCGCCTGCGTTCCGCCCACATAGCGATAGAGCGGCAGGGTCGAGGCATCGGCCGCGGCTTTTGCGACGGCGAGCGAGACGCCCAGGATGGCGTTGGCGCCGAGGCGGGCCTTGTTGGGGGTCCCGTCGAGTTCGATCATGGTCTCGTCGATGAGGATCTGCTCCTCGGCGTCGAGGCCGCCGATGGCGTCGAGGATTTCGGTATTGACCGCCTCGACCGCCTTCAGGACGCCCTTGCCCATGTAGCGTTTCTTGTCGCCGTCGCGGAGTTCCACGGCCTCGTGGGCGCCGGTCGAGGCGCCCGACGGAACGGCCGCGCGGCCCATGGAGCCGTCTTCGAGCGTCACATCCACCTCGACGGTCGGGTTGCCCCGGCTGTCGAGAATTTCGCGAGCGTGAATGTCGATGATCGCGGTCATGGAACCGAACTCCTGCGGCTGAAAGGGGGCCATGCGGCCTTAAGTCATGAAACGGCTTATTGACCGAAACGGCCGAACGGGCAAGGACGGGGGCGTTTCTATCACCCATGATCCAAGGTCAGCCGCCATGACGGACGCATCGCTGCAACTCGGCCAGGAAAGCCGCCTTCCGGACTCGCCCGAGGAGGCGCGGCTCGATCGGGTGCCGAACCCGCATCAGGACACCGATTACGTCGCCCGCTTCACGGCGCCGGAATTCACCTCCCTGTGCCCCGTCACCGGCCAGCCGGATTTTGCCCTGCTGGTCATCGATTATGTGCCGGGGCCGTGGCTCGTCGAGTCGAAATCCCTGAAGCTCTATCTGCACTCCTTCCGCAACCACGGAGCGTTTCACGAGGATTGCACGGTTGCCATCGGCAAGCGCCTCGCGGACCTGCTTCAGCCGCGCTACCTGCGGATCGGCGGGTATTGGTACCCGCGCGGCGGCATTCCCATCGACGTGTTCTGGCAAACGGGCGAGATGCCGAAAAATCTCTGGCTGCCCGACCAGGGCGTGGCGCCCTATCGGGCGCGCGGCTGAGCGGCGGGTCGGCGCAGCACCGCCGCGGCGGTGACCCCCACGCCCAGGATGACGAGGGCGGCGATCAGCGTGGAGCCCGGCAAGCCCGTCCACTCCAGGCCGTATCCCATGGCGACGACCCCCAAGGCTTGCCCGACGAAGAACGAGAAGGCATGGAGCGCCACTGCCGACGCGCGGGCGGTGGGGGCGACCTCGGTCACCTGAGCCTGGAAGGTGTTGTGGAGCATGTAGAACCCAAGCCCCATCAGCATCATGGCGGCGGTGTAGAGCCGCCAATCGCCACCCCATCCGATAGCGAGGAGCGCGAGAGCGGCGAGGATTCCGCCGCCGATCAGCATGCGGGGGAGGCCCAGCACCCGCAGCATCCAGCTCACCAGCAGCGAATAGATCAGGCCGCCGATCGCAAACCCGCCCAATGCTATTCCGGCCTGCGTGGCGCCGCCGCCCGAACTGGCCTCGAGCAAAGGAGCGACGTAGGGGAAGATCGCGAAAACCGCCATTGCCTCGACGAACACGAACGAGAACAGCGCGAGCGCCCGGGGGTTGGAGAGAATCGCGCGATACCGCTGCACCGCCTGTGAAAGATCGAACCGGCCCGCCGCCACCGTTCCGCGAAAACCGATGATGGTGGCGCCGGCGGCAAAGACCATCAGGATTGTCGAGACCGCGAAGACGCCGCGCCACCCCACCATGTCGGCCAGAAACCCCGCGAGCGACGAACCGGCGAGCTGGCCGGTGATCACGGCGACGAGATAGCGGCTAAGGGCCAATTGCCGCTGTTCCATCGCCACCCGGTCGCCGATGAGCGCCAGCGACATGGGCACCGCGCTGCCGGCCGCCGCCCCGGCGATGACGCGCAGGATGAAGAGCGTGCCGATATCCGGCGCGAAGAAGGATCCGGCAAGCGCCACAAGCGCGAGGGTCAGGCCGACCTTCATGACGCGCTCTTTTCCCACGGCATCGCCGATCGGGCCGAGGATCGGCTGGACGAAGGCGTAGGGCAGCGCGAAGGCCGCCGACAGCAGCGCGGTCGTGTGGACGTCGGTCGCGAGATCCCGGGCGATGACGCCGACCATCGGCTCGACGGCTCGGGACGAAAAGGTGCTGGCAAACCCGCTCGTCGCCAGAATGAGGATCAGGTTGCGCGGGGTCATGGCACCGTGTCGCGAAGGGCTCGGAAGGGCGAAGCGTCCGCCTCCTTAGCACGACCTTCCGCAACGGCGAGCGCCATCGGCGCGGCCCTACCCTTCCCCATCAACATGACGGGGCGGGGCGGCTTACGCCTTGGCGAGGGCGTCGAACGCTTTCAGGCGCGCTAGCAGGGCCTCGAGCTCACGCAGCGGAACCATGTTGGGACCATCGGACGGAGCCTTGTCGGGGTCCTGGTGGGTCTCGATGAAGACGCCCGCCACGCCCACGGACACCGCTGCCCGCGCGAGCACGGGAACGAATTCCCGCTGCCCGCCCGAGGTGGCGCCCTGCCCGCCGGGCTGCTGCACCGAATGCGTCGCATCGAAGATCACCGGCGCGCCCGTTGCTGCCATGATGGGCAGGGAGCGCATGTCCGACACCAGCGTGTTGTAACCGAAGGAAACGCCGCGCTCCGTCAGCATGACATTCGGGTTTCCGGCGCCGGTGATCTTGGCGGCGACGTTTGCCATATCCCAGGGGGCGAGGAACTGGCCCTTCTTGACGTTCACCACCCTTCCCGTCCGGGCGGCGGCGAGCAACAGGTCGGTCTGGCGGCAGAGGAAGGCCGGGATCTGCAGAATATCCACCACCTCGGCGACCGCCGCGCATTGGTCGTGCTCGTGGACGTCCGTGATGACCGGAAGCCCGAGGGTTTCCTTGACCTCCGCGAAGACTTCCAGGGCCTTTGCAAGGCCGATGCCGCGGGCGCTCGATCCCGAGGTCCGGTTCGCCTTGTCGAAGGAGGACTTGTAGACGAGACCCATCCCGAGGCGCGTCGTGATCTCCTTCAGGGCCACGGCCATTTCCAGCGCATGGGCGCGGCTTTCCATGGCGCAGGGGCCGGCGATGATCGCGAGCGGCAGATGATTGCCGAAGCGCACGTTTCCGGCCTGCACGACGGCCTGAATCTGTTGTGTCTGGGTCATAGCGCGTCCCCTACGCCTTTTTTTCGCACAGGCAAAGGGGCGCGGCCACCCGCTAGCCCGGGCGAACCGGAGCCGTTGCCGGTCCTCAGAAYGTCATCGCGGCCGCGTTGACGATGCCGGCCGCAAGGGATGCCGCTCCGAGGAACAGGGCCGCTGCCATCTCGCCCTTGGCGATCCGCAGCGAGAGGTTCGGCATGACGAGACGTACCAGCCAATAAACCAGGATCTGCACCGCGAGGGCCACGAGACCCCAGACGAGGCAATCGACGATGGTCTGTGCGTGAACGATGGCGCTGGCGAGCGGCAAGGCAAAGCCCACGAGGCTGAATCCGAGAGCGGTCGCGGCCGAGATCACGTTGTGACGGATGAGCGCGAATTCGTTGTGCATCGTCGCCAGCGTGTAGACCGCCAGATAGAGCGCGATCAGCGCGAGCGCGACCACGAACAGGATGATGAAATCCAGCAGGCCCGCCAGAGTCGAAGTCATGTGTCCCCCATAGGAATAGCGTGTCGGCGTTTTCGAGAATCGCTTCCGATTCGTGCCCGATACTACGTTGCTTCGAACGCAATCGCGACGCCGAAAGCGGCGCTCGCCGGCACCACGAGCCGACTTCCGATCCGCGCATAGGGAATTCGGGCGCGGTCGAGCCGCGACGCCTGCTCGTTGAGGTCGGCGATGAGGACCGCAAACCCGACGAAACACGGCTGATCCATCTCGATCTCGACCGATCCGTATTGTTCGCCGGCATCGTCCGGCGTCATCACGTCGAGATGGCTGCCCGCGAGAGCAAAGGCGAGGTCGTGCTCCGCCGGACTGGTGGGCTCGACGCCGGTGAACCTCGTCAGAAACTCCGCCTCGGCCTCGGGGTCCGGCGCCGAGAGAGCCACCACCGCGATATCCTGCGCCTCGTTGGCGTGGACCTGGAACGCGGTGTTCCAGAAATTTTCGGGGAAATGGTGCTGGCAGACGAAGAAGCCCGCGAGCGGCGCATGCGGCCGGCGCGCGAAGGCCAGCGTGAAGGCAAGCTGGATTTCGCTGCCGTCGGGCCTTTTTCCCGTCCGCTCGAAGAAGAAAGGCTCGAAAGCGCCGATGCCCTCGCGGGCAAACAAGGCCGCGTCGTCTTTCGCGTGCGCGCTGTCGAGCACCAGCATCGCGAGGCCTTCCCGACGTTTGAGATAATCCCGCACGAAGGCGCCAAAGCTGAAGAACTTCTCCCCGTGCGGAGCAATCGCCCCGTCGGCGCCGAGGGTGATCAGCTCGATGAACGAGGTCCGCAGTTGAACGAGTCGGTTCTCCGTGCCCCAGGGATGGCGGTTGCGCGCGCCCACCTGAAACCCGAGCTTCTCGTAGAAGGCGGCGGCGCCGTCGAGGTCTTGGACGGCGACGACGAGGTGATCGATACGGCGGGTCATGGATACCTCTGCGGGTCAAACGATCCCGATAGCGACGGTTGGCGAAAAATACCTTCGATCGAGGTCCGAGACTACGGGGCTTCGAAGGCGATCGCGACGCCGAACGCGGCACTCGCGGGAACGACCATGCGGCTGCCGATCTCGCGGAAGGGAATTCCCTCCGCGTCGAGCCGCCTCGCCTGAGCCGGAAGGTCTTCGACCACGACGGAATAGCCGGCGAAGGAAGGCTCGTCGGGTTCGGCCTCGACTGGCCCATAGAGCGCCGCGGCATCATGCGGCGTCACTACGGCGAGATCGCTATCGGATAGGCGGAAGGTGAGGTTGTCCCGCGTCTGGTGGGTGGGATCGCCATCCGTGAATGCGAGGAGAAATCGCCGGAACCGCTCGGGCTCCGCCACCGCGAATGTCACGGCGGCCAGACCCGTGGCGCCATTCGGATGACGCTGGAACAGGGGATTCCAGAACTGCTCCGGAGTTTGATGCTGGCAGACGAAGAACCCGGCGAGCGGCGCCTCGAAGGTGTGGGCGAAAGCCAGCGTGAAGGCGAAGTCGATCTCGTTGCCGTCCGGAGTGCTGCCCTTGCGCTGCAAATAGAGTGGCGTGAACGATCCGATGCCTTCGCGCTCGAACCTCGCAGCGTCCGCCTTGGCGTCGTCGCTGTCGAGCACCAGCATGGCGAGCCCCTCGCGGCGGTCGAGAAAACCCCGCACGAAAGCGCCGAAGCTGAAGAAACGCATCGTATGGGGCCTGATGCTCGCCACATCCTTGCCAATCGCGATCAGTTCGATGAACGCCGATCGCATCTGCACCAGGCGGTTCTCGGTCCCCCACGGATGAATGTTTCGAACGCCCGGTCGAAATCCTAGCCGTCGATAGAAATCGGTAGCGCGATCGAGATCATGGACCGCGACGACAAGGTGATCGATGCGGCGGGCCATACATTACCTTACGCTGCGTCATACATGATCTCATCTTGCATGACGCAGCGACAGAATCATTAAAAATCAAACCAATCGGCTCTGCTCGACCGCCGCATGGATGAAGCTTCTGAAAAGCGGGTGCGGCTCGAAGGGACGCGATTTCAACTCGGGGTGATATTGCACGCCGATAAACCACGGATGGTTGTCGTATTCGACGATTTCCGGCAACACACCGTCGGGCGACACGCCCGAGAAACGCAAGCCCTTTTTCTCCAGGCGGTCGCGATAGGTCATGTTGACCTCGTAGCGATGACGATGCCGCTCCGAGATTTCGGTGCCGCCATAGATTTCCGCCACCTTGCTGCCGGGCGAGAGCGACGCCTTGAACGCGCCGAGGCGCATGGTGCCGCCGAGATCGCCGCCGGCGGCGCGCTTTTCGAGCTCATTCCCGCGCAGCCATTCGGTGAGGAGGCCGACCACCGGTTCCGGTGTCGGGCCGAATTCGGTCGAACTGGCATTCTCGATGCCGCCGAGCGAGCGGGCCGCCTCGATCACCGCCATCTGCATCCCGAAGCAGATGCCGAAATACGGCACCGAGCGCTCGCGGGCGAAGCGTGCGGCGCGGATCTTTCCTTCCGAACCGCGCTGGCCGAAGCCACCCGGCACCAGGATGCCGTGAATGCCTTCGAGGAACGGCGCCGGATCTTCGCGCTCGAAAATCTCGCTCTCGATCCAGTTCAGGTTGACCTTCACCTGATTGGCGATTCCGCCATGATGCAGCGCCTCGATGAGCGACTTATAGGCGTCCTTCAGGCCCGTATACTTGCCCACGATGGCGATATTGACCTCGCCTTCCGGATTGTGGACGCGGCCCGAAATGGTGGTCCAGCGGGTCAGGTCCGGCGCGGGCGCGTTCTCGATGCCGAAGGCGGCCAGGATCTCTCCGTCGAGACCGGCCTGATGGTAGGCCAGCGGCACGTCGTAGATGGAGGGCGCATCGCGCGCCTCGATGACAGCGGTCTCGCGCACGTTGCAGAAAAGCGCCAGCTTGCGGCGCTCGTCGCGGGGGATTTCGCGGTCGGTGCGGCACAGGAGGATATCGGGCTGGATGCCGATGGAGCGGAGTTCCGCCACAGAGTGCTGCGTCGGCTTGGTCTTCAACTCGCCGGCTGACGGAATGAACGGCAGGAGCGTCAGATGGGTGTAGATCGCCTGTCCGCGCGGAAGGTCGTTGCCGAGCTGGCGGATGGCTTCGAAGAAGGGCAGCCCCTCGATGTCGCCGACCGTGCCGCCGATTTCCACCAGCACGAAGTCGAAGCCCTCGTTGCCGGTGAGCACGAAATCCTTGATGGCGTTCGTGACGTGCGGAATCACCTGGATCGTCGCGCCGAGATAATCCCCGCGCCGCTCCTTGGTGATGATGTCGAGGTAGATTCGCCCGGTGGTGATGTTGTCGGCCTTGGTGGCCGGAACGCCCGTGAAGCGCTCATAATGCCCGAGATCGAGATCGGTCTCGGCGCCGTCATCGGTGACGAAGACCTCGCCGTGCTGATACGGGCTCATGGTGCCCGGATCRACGTTGAGATAAGGGTCGAGCTTGCGAAGCCGAACCGTGTAGCCGCGTGCCTGGAGAAGCGCTCCGAGGGCGGCTGAGGCCAGTCCCTTCCCGAGCGAAGACACCACGCCGCCGGTGATGAATACGTACCGCGTCATGGACCCCTATCCAAAATAAAGGCTGCCGATTCGCAAACGCCAAATCAGCATCCAGATTGCCATCCACAAAAAGAGAGGGCCGGAAGCTCCGGCCCTGATCGTCAGTCTTATTGCGACTGAGGCACCTGCGGCGCCGCGGGAGCGGCCGGAGCGCTGGGTGCCGGTATTCCGGTCGCCGGCGCCGCGGGCTGCTCGCCCTGCATCCGCTGGAGTTGCTCGAGAACGTTGCCGCCCTGGGGGGCGCTAGGCGCCCCCTGACCCGCCGGAGCCGTGGCGCCGTCGAGGATCGAGCGCGGGGCCCGGCCATAGCTCGCCATGATGGTCAGGCCGAGGCTGGTGACGAAGAACAGGGCTGCGAGGATCGCTGTCGCGCGCGTCAGGGCACTGGCCTGGCCGCGGCCGGTCATGAAGCCCGAGACACCCCCGCCCCCGCCGCCGAGACCCATGCCGCCGCCCTCGGAGCGCTGCAGCAGGACCACGCCGATCAGCGCCAGGACAATGATCAGGTGAACAATGATGAGGATCGTTTGCATCTTATCTCAATACCTCAAGCGGCCGCGCACAAGGGGCGCCGACCGCTCGTATTTCCATAGGTTGGGCGGGCTGTAGCATAGGTGTGTACGGGATCAAAGGCCCGCAAGCCGGGAATTGGCGAATGGGGAGGGTGAATGGCGAGTGGCGAGTGGCGAGTGGGAAAAGTAGCCGCGCAACCCGCCCGGCCCCATCGCCTCTTCCCTCTCACCCCAGATAAGCCCCGGCGATTCCCAGAAAATCCGCCGCCACGAGGCTGGCGCCGCCGACCAGCGCGCCGTCGACGTTGGGCACGGCCATCAATTCCGCCGCGTTCGACGGCTTGACCGAGCCGCCATAGAGGATGCGCACCTTGTTCTGCTCCGCCGTGCCGACAAGATCGCCCAGGGCGGCGCGAATGGCAGCATGGACCTCCGCGACGTCCGCCACTGTCGGGGTCAGGCCGGTGCCGATGGCCCAGACGGGCTCATAGGCCACCACAATATTGTCGCCGGCGCTTCCGGGCGGAACCGAGCCTTTGAGCTGGGAGCGGACGACGTCCAGCGTCTTGCCTGCCTCCCGCTCCTCCCTGGTCTCGCCGACGCACACGATGGCGACGAGCCCCGCCCGATGGGCGGCGAGCGCCTTGGCGGCGACCTCCGCATCCGTCTCGTGATGGTACTGGCGGCGCTCGGAATGGCCCACGAGCACGCAGGTCGCGCCCGCATCGGCGAGCATCTCCGCGGAGATATCGCCCGTGAAGGCCCCCGATTCCTTCGCATGGCAATCCTGGCCGCCGATGGCGATGCCCGATCCTTCCGCCTTGTCGGCAAAAGGCGCGATCAGGGTGGCGGGGGGGCAGATCGCCAGATCGACCTTGCTCCGCAACGCCGCGACGAACCCCTCCTGGAGCTCGGTCAGAACCGTCTCGGAGGCCGTGAGGCCGTTCATTTTCCAGTTGCCCGCCACCAGCGGGCGCGGCCGTTCGACACTCATCATGCGCTCCTGTCACTCTGGAGAGAGGGACTAGCAGACGGAAGGGGCGTCTTTCAACACGTCTTGCCCTTTTCGCCGCGCCTCCGATCGGCTATCGCCCTGTCTAACAAGTTTCAAGGAAACGGATTTACGATGCTTCGAGGAATGCGACTTGCCGGGCAGAGCCTGGTCGGAAAGATCATCGCGACGATTCTTTTCTCGTTCTTGATCCTCAGCTTCGCGGTCTGGGGCATCGGCGACATCTTCCGCACGACCCCGCCCAGCGTCGTCGCGCAGGTGGGCAAGACATCGGTCTCGGTCGACCAGATGCGCATCGCCTACACCAACGAATTGCAGCGCCTGGGGCGCCAGTTCCGCACCGTGATCACCCCCGAGCAGGCCCGCACCTTCGGTATCGACCAGCGGGTGCTCTCGAATCTCGTGACCGAGGCCGTCCTGGGCGAACAGGCCAAATCGCTCGGTCTCGGGGTGTCCGATCAGGCGGTCGCCCGCTCCATTATGGAGGATCCCAACTTCCGGGGCGCCGATGGACAATTCAGCCGCGCGCTGTTCGACCAGGCCTTGCGCAATGCGTCGTTGAACGAGCCCGGCTTCCTGCGGGAACAACGGGGCGCCATGGCCCGCATCCATCTGGCCCAGGCCATCGCAGGCGATCTGGCGGTGCCGGTCGCGGCGCAGGAGGCCCTCCACCGCTACACCAACGAGCGGCGCGCCGCCGCCTATATCCTGCTGACGCCCGAGATGGCGGGCGAGATCCCCGCCCCGACTCCCGAGCAGCTCCAGAGCTTCTACAACGATCGCAAGGCCTCCTTCCAGGCGCCCGAATTCCGCGCGGTCTCGATCCTCGCGGTCGATGCCGCCTCGCTGGCCAAGCCGGAGACGGTCACGGATGCGGATGCCCGGGCCGCCTACGAGCGCGAAAAGGCGAAATTCGGCTCGCCAGAGCGCCGCACGATCCAGCAGATCACGTTCCCGTCGCAGGCCGAAGCCGATGCCGCCGCCGCCAAGATCAAGGAAGGCGCCACCTTCGACGCGGTCGCGGCCGAGCGGGCCGTCGCTCCGGGCGATCTCGAACTGGGAACCTTCACCAAGGCGGAAATGCTGGACCAGGCGGTGGCGGCCGCGGCGTTCGGCCTTGCAAAGGACGTCGTCAGCGCTCCCGTAGCGGGCCGGTTCGGCCCCGTAATCGTCCGCGTCACCGATATCCAGCCCGAGGTGGTAAAGCCCTTCGAGGAGGTGGCGGCGGAGATTCGGAAGGACCTCGCGCAATCTCGCGCTAGCGCGGCGATCGACACCGTCCACGACGCCATCGAAGACCAGCGCGCCAGCGCCCGTCCCCTGGCCGATATCGCGAAGGAAAAGGGCCTCGCCCTCGTCCAGATTCCCGCAACCGACAATGGCGGTAGGGACAAGGCCGGCGCGGTGATCGAACTGCCCGAGCGCGAAGCGCTACTGCGGGCGATCTTCGCCAGCGATATCGGCGCCGACAACGAGCCCGTCCGCATCCCGAGCGGCGGCTATGTCTGGTACGACGTGACCGGCATCGATCCGGCTCGCGAAAAGTCCCTGGACGAGGTCCGCGATCAGGTGGCGAGCCTGTGGCGGGATGAGGAGGTGGCACAGCGCCTCTCCGAGAAGGCACGGACCCTGACCGAGCGCCTCGACAAGGGCGAGGCCATGGACGCCGTCGCGAAGGACTCCGGTGCGCCGGTGAAGAACGCCGAGGACCTGGCGCGCAACGCCGCCAAGGACGATCTCTCGGCCGAGGCCGTGAACCGCATCTTCGCGGTGCCGGTGGCGAAAGCCGGCAATGTCGCCAACGGCACGGGGACCCGCGCCGTCTTCAAGGTCACCTCCGCCACCGTGCCGCCCTTCGCCACGACGACGCAGGAGGCGGCGCAAATCGTCGGCCAGCTCAAGACCAGCATGGGCGACGACCTCATCAGCGAGTACATTGCACAGATCCGCCAGGATCTCGGCGTCACCATCAACCAGCAGGCGCTGAGACAGGCGACCGGAAACAGCGACCTCTAGGCCCATGTCAACAGCGACGCCGGATTTCGACACCTTCGCGAAAGCCTACGAGGCGGGCGAGCCCGGCGTGCTGCGCACGACCCTCGTGGGGGATCTCCTGACGCCGGTCGCCGCGTTTTTGAAGCTGCGACACGAGCGCAAGGGCCCTGCCTTCCTGTTGGAATCGGTGGAAGGCGGCGCGGTGCGGGGCCGGTTCTCGATGATCGGCCTCGACCCCGACCTGATCTGGCGCTGCCAGGACGGCGCGGCCGCCATCGATCGGCAGGCGCTGAGCCGCGCCAATGCGTTCGAGCCGGATAGCCGCGCACCGCTCGACTCTCTGCGCGCGCTGATCCAGGAGAGCGCCCTGCCGCTGGGCGACGAGCTGCCGCCCATGGCCGCCGGGCTCTTCGGCTATCTCGGCTACGACATGGTGCGCCAGATGGAGCGTCTGCCGGAGCCCAACGAGGATGTCTTGCATGTCCCCGACGCCATCCTGATCCGCCCCACCGTAATGGTGGTGTTCGATGCGGTGAAGGACGAAATCTCGCTCATCACGCCCGTTCGGGTGCGGTCGGATGTTGCGGCCCGGGCCGCCTATGAGACCGCGCTGGCGCGGCTCGACGAGGTGACGACCGCCCTCGAACGGCCCCTTCCGCTCGATGCGCGGGTCGATCCGCGCAGCATCGACTTCGAGCCGCCGGTCTCGAACACGAGCCCGCGCGAGTTCGAGGACATGGTGGCGACCGCGAAGGAATTCATCCGCGCCGGCGACATCTTCCAGGTCGTGTTGTCGCAGCGTTTCGAATCCCCCTTCCCGCTCCCGGCTTTCGCACTTTACCGCTCGCTGAGGCGGATCAACCCCGCGCCGTTCCTCTGCTATCTCGATTTCGAGGATTTCCAGATCGTCTGTTCGTCGCCCGAGATTCTGGTGCGCGTGCGCGACAACAAGGTGACGATCAGGCCCATCGCCGGAACCCGCCCGCGCGGCGCCACCGCCGCGGAGGACCGCGCCCACGCAGACAGCCTGCTGGCCGACCAGAAGGAGCGCGCCGAGCATTTGATGCTGCTCGATCTCGGCCGCAACGATGTGGGCCGGGTCGCCGAGATGGGCTCGGTGACGGTGACGGATTCGTTCTTCCTCGAATTCTACAGCCAGGTCATGCATATCGTGTCGAACGTGGAAGGCACGCTCGATCGGCGCTACGACGCCCTGCAGGCGCTGGTCGCGGGCTTTCCGGCCGGAACGGTGTCGGGCGCGCCGAAGGTGCGGGCCATGGAGATCATCGACAGCCTGGAAAAGCACAAGCGCGGCCCGTATGGCGGCTGCATCGGCTATTTCGGCGCCAATGGCGAGATGGATACCTGCATCGTGCTCCGCACCGCGTTGGTGAAGGATGGCCGCATGGCGGTGCAGGCCGGCGCCGGCATCGTGTACGATTCCGACCCGGCTTCCGAGCAGCAGGAATGCGTCAACAAGGCGAAGGCCCTCTTCCGGGCCGCCGAGGACGCAGTGCGCTTCGCCAGCCGCGCGAGGCTCGGCCAATGAGCGCGAACGAACGCTTACCTCTCTTCCCCCTTGCAGGGAGGAGTTGGAGGTGGGGGTCGAACGACCGGGTGACTCGGATATTGCTTGAAATGGTATCGGCCTGCGGAGTTCGCCCCTCGAAGCAGCATTCCGACTTTCCGACCCCCACCCTGGCCCTCCCCGCAAGGGGGAGGGAAAAGGCACTCCGCATGCGTCCCTTGACCCCGCTTCGCGCATACGCAAACGTCGTGACACCATGACCCGCGTTCTCGTCATCGACAATTACGACAGCTTCACCTGGAACCTGGTGCACCTGCTGGGGCCGCTCGTCGACGACGTCGAGGTGGTCCGCAACGACGCGCTGACGACTGACGATATTCTGGCCGACGCACCGGATGCGATCATTCTCTCGCCCGGACCCTGCACTCCCAACGAGGCCGGCATCTGCCTCGATCTGGTGCGCCGCGCCTCGCCGCGGATCCCCACCTTCGGCGTCTGCCTCGGTCTGCAATCGATCGGGCAAGCCTTCGGCGGGACGGTTTCGCGGGCGCCCCTGCCGATGCACGGCAAGGTGTCGGAGGTCGAGCATCGCGGCGAGACGGTGTTTCGCGGCATCAACGGACCGTTCCGGGCCACGCGCTACCACTCGCTGATCGTCGAGCGCGACAATTGCCCGGCGGATCTCGCCGTCACGGCGCAGACCGGTGATGGCCTGATCATGGGACTGTCGCACCGGTCCCTGCCCATCCACGGCGTGCAGTTTCACCCGGAGAGCATCCTCTCCGAGCATGGCGTCACCATCATGCGCAACTTCTTCGATCTGGCGGGCGCGTGGAACGCAAAGATCCGCGCGGAGCCCGGCTATCGGCGCACCGGCGCCCCTTCATCAGCAAGCTAGAGTGTCATGGAATCCTTTAAATCGTACCTCGCCAAGGTCGCAACCGGCGCCTCGCTGACACGCGACGAGGCGCGTGCCGCGTTCGACGACATCCTGTCGGGCGAGGTCACGCCTGCCCAGAGCGGTGCGTTCCTGATGGCCTTGCGCGTGCGCGGCGAGGGCCTCGACGAAATCGTCGGCGCCGTGTCGGCCATGCGCGGGCGCATGCTCGCCGTGAAGGCGCCGAAGGGCGCCATGGATATCGTCGGCACCGGCGGCGATCATTCGGGCAGCTACAACATCTCGACCCTCGCGGCGATCATCGTCGCGGCGGCGGGCGTGAAGGTCGCCAAGCACGGCAACCGCGCGGCGTCCTCGAAATCCGGCACCGCGGACGTGCTGGCGGCGTTGGGGCTGAAACTCGGTTCCGACCCGGCAGGCCTGCAGCGCTGCCTCGATGAAGCCGGCCTGTGCTTCATGTTCGCGCAAACCCATCATGCGGCGATGCGCCATGTGGCCCCGGTCCGGGTCGAGCTCGGCACGCGCACGATCTTCAACCTTCTCGGCCCGCTGTCCAATCCCGCCAACGTCAAGCGCCAGCTTCTCGGCGTGTTTTCAGAGTTCTGGCTCGAACCTCTCACCCAGGTTCTGAAGGAGCTCGGCTCGGATCGGGTGTGGGCGGTCTACGGTTCGGACGGTCTCGACGAGATGACCACCACCGGCCCGACCCATGTGGCGGCGCTCGAAGGCGGCAAGATCCGCCGCTTCACGGTGACGCCCGAGGAAGTGGGATTGCCGGTAGCCAAACTCGAGGATCTCAAGGGCGGCGATCCGGCCCACAACGCCGCGCAGCTCCGCGCGGTTCTCGAGGGCGTGCGCATCCCCTATCGCGATATCGCGCTCCTGAACGCCGCCGCCTCCCTTGTCATCGCCGACGAGGCGAAGGACCTCCGTGACGGCCTCGACCGGGCCTCGCGCGCACTCGATTCCGGCGCCGCGAAAGCGACCCTCGATCGTCTCGTCAAAGCCTCGAACGCGTAACGGAGGCATTCTCGCAATGAGCGATGTTCTCGCCCGCATCGAAGCCTACAAGCGCCAGGAAATCGCCGCCGCGAAACTGTCCGTGCCGCCGGCCGAGATCGAACGTCGCGCGAAAGCCGCGCCGCCGCCGCGCGGCTTTTCGGCCGCCATCGAAGCGCACCTGTCGCAATCCCGCCCGGCCCTGATCGCCGAAGTGAAGAAGGCGAGCCCGTCGAAGGGTCTCATTCGCCCGGATTTCGACCCGCCCACGCTGGCGAAGGCCTATGCGGAGGGCGGCGCGACCTGCCTCTCCGTGCTCACCGATACGCCGTCCTTCCACGGCAGGCCCGAATATCTGATGCAGGCGCGCGACGCGTCCGGCCTTCCGGTGCTGCGCAAGGATTTCATGTTCGAGCCTTATCAGGTCCATGAGGCGCGGGCCTGGGGTGCTGATTGCATCCTCGTGATCATGGCGAGCGTCACCGACGCGGAGGCGCGCGCGCTCATCGACACCGCCCATGGGCTCGGCATGGACGTGCTTGTCGAAGTGCATGATCGCCCCGAGCTCGATCGCGCGCTGCCGTTGAACACGAAACTCGTCGGCATCAACAACCGCAACCTTCGCACCTTCGAGGTGTCCCTCGAAGTCAGCGAGGAACTCGCGCCTCTCGTTCCCTCCGACCGGATCGTCGTGGGCGAAAGCGGCATCTTCACAAATGCGGATATCGCCCGCCTCTCGAAGGTCGATATCCGCACCTTCCTGGTCGGCGAGAGCCTGATGCGCCAGGACGACGTGGCGGCTGCGACGCGAAAGCTTCTATTCGGCGAGGCCACATGAATTCCCTCACCCATCTCGACGCAACCGGCGCTGCCAGCATGGTGGACGTGTCCGACAAGGACAGCACCCCCCGCCGCGCCGTGGCGGAGGGATGCGTCGTGATGCGGCCCGAAACGCTGGCGCTCATCCGGGACGGCGACGCGAAAAAGGGCGACGTGCTCGGCACTGCGCGGCTCGCCGGAATCATGGCGGCGAAGAAAACCCACGACCTCATTCCGCTCTGCCACCCGCTCCTGATCTCGAAGGTCAATGTCGACTGCGTGCTGGACGAGAGCCTGCCGGGCGTGCGCATCATCGCCGAGGTCAAGGTGTCGGGTCAGACCGGCGTGGAGATGGAAGCGCTGACCGCCGTCTCCGTCGCCTGCCTGACGATCTACGACATGGTGAAGGCCGCGGACCGCGCCATGCGGATCGAGAACATTCACCTTCGCCAGAAAAGCGGCGGCCGCTCCGGTCACTACGAAAAGCCATGAGCCTGCTTGCGGTCGAGGATGCGCTTCGCAACGTGCTTGCGACCATCGGCCCGCCGCTGGAGGCCGAGTCCGTTCCGCTGAAAGGCGCGGCCGGCCGTATCCTCGCCGAGGACGTGGCGGCCAAGCGCGATCAGCCGCCTTTCGCCGCCTCCGCCATGGACGGCTATGCGGTGCGGCACGCCGACGTGGAGCGCGTCCCCGCGACGCTGCGCATCATCGGGACGAGCGCTGCGGGGAGTCGATTCAAAGGCCCCATCGGAATCGGAGAAGCCGTACGGATCTTCACCGGCGCGCCGCTCCCCGACGGTGCGGATTGCATCGTCATCCAGGAAAATACCCGAAGCCTCGACGGCGCGGTGACCATCGACGAGGCACCCGTGCCGGGCCGCAACATTCGCCCGAGCGGGTTGGATTTCAAGGCCGGCGAGATCGGGCTGGAGGCAGGCCGCGTCATCGACGCGAGGGCCATCGCGCTCGCGGCCGCCATGGGCTACCGCTCGCTGCCAGTGCGCCGCAAACCGCGGGTTGCGATCCTTGCCACCGGCGACGAACTGGTGCCGGCCGGCGACGAGCCGGGGCCCGACCAGATCGTCGCGTCGAGCCTGCCTGCCCTTTTGGCGATGGCCGGTAAAGCCGGCGCGGAGACGATCGATCTCGGCATCGCTCGGGACAGCCTCGAGTCTCTCGACGAGCGGCTCGGAGCCGCGAAATCCGCGAAGGCCGACATCCTCGTCACCCTCGGCGGCGCCTCGGTGGGCGATCACGATCTCGTTCAGCAAGCGCTCACGCGCCAGGGCATGCGGCTCGGATTCTGGCGCGTCGCGTTGCGGCCCGGCAAGCCGCTCATGCATGGCAAGCTCGGCGCCATGACGCTGCTGGGACTGCCCGGCAATCCGGTCTCCTCCATCGTCTGCGCGATCCTGTTCCTGATCCCGGCGATCCGAGCTTTGCAAGGTCATCCCGATCCCGGCGGCGACCCGACCGAGGCGGCTTTTCTCGGCACCGATCTTGGACCGAATGGCGACCGTCAGGATTACATGCGGGCGAGCGTTTCTGCGGGCGACAACGGCCCTGTGGTCACGCCGCACGCGACACAGGATTCGTCCATGCTCGGCGTGCTTTCACGCTCCGACGCGCTGCTCGTGCGGACGCCTTTCGAGCCGGCGCAGAAGGCCGGCAATCCCTGCAGGATGATCGCGCTCGAGCGCTTCTGCTGACCTTTCCTTGCCGAGCTTGAGCACGGGCTTGCGGAACACAGCGGGAACAGCTACCTTGTTCCTGCTTTGTTTCAGAATCGCTCCACGGGATGGAGCAGTAAAGGCCAGCCATGCTGACGCGAAAACAGCACGAACTGCTCCGCTTCATCCACGAACGCCTGCGCGAATCCGGTGTGCCGCCCTCGTTCGACGAGATGAAGGACGCGCTCGATCTCAAGTCCAAATCCGGCATCCACCGCCTGATCACGGCGCTGGAAGAACGCGGCTTCATCCGCCGCCTGCCCAACCGCGCCCGCGCGCTGGAAGTTCTCCGCCTGCCCGAGACCGTCGGCGGCGCGGCGGGGCAGAAGCGCTTCACGCCGAGCGTCGTCGAAGGCGGGCTTGCCAACAAGGCCAAGGCGGCGCCTCCCCCGGTGGAAGAGCGCAGCCGCGACATCTCGATCCCCGTCATGGGCCGGATCGCCGCCGGCACGCCGATTTCGGCCATCCAGAACCGGAGCCACTCGATCACCCTGTCCAACGACTTCCTCAGCCAGGGCGAGCATTACGCCCTTGAGGTGCGCGGCGATTCCATGGTCGAGGCTGGCATTCTCGACGGCGATCTCGTCGTCATCCGCCGGCAGGACAACGCCAATACGGGCGACATCATCGTGGCGCTGATCGACGAGGAAGAGGCGACCCTCAAGCGCTTCCGCCGCCGCGGTTCTTCGATCGCGCTGGAAGCCGCGAACCAGGCCTACGAGACGCGGGTTCTCGGCCCCGACCGGGTCAAGATCCAGGGCAAGCTCGTCAGTCTGGTGCGGCGCTACTGAAATCATCCGACGCGACGCGCTCCGGCGCGTCCCTCTCCGGCGCGTCGCGATCGGCATCGTCCTCCGGAATGTCCTGTTCGGGGATCGCCACCGCCGGTTTGGCCGGGCGCTCGGGCTGGCGGCTGGACGGTGGGGTGCGCGACAGGCGTTCGTCGCCCTTGCGGACCGAGCGCAAATCCATTCCCCCGGCATCGAGACGGATCGTCGTTGCCCCGCGCGCTGCCAGCGCTTCGCCGTCGAGGACGAGCAGGGCCGCGCAGCCTCGCGGGGCTTTCAGGCTCGAGATGACGATCTCGGCGCGACGGCAATCCTCCTCGAAGGCCGAAAATTTCTGCACGAAGGCGATGTTGCGCCGGTTGGCTGTTTCCACCACGCAACCTTGCGGATCGCAGCGCGCCCCGTCCTTCAGGCGCGTATCGTCCGCATTGGCCGCCGCCGCATCGCGCCCGTCGCCATCGGCCCGGAGCCATTGCTCCGCCACGAAAGCCGAAGGCTTCCCGACGAAGGTCAGGCGCCCGGCGGCGTTCCTGATCGCCGCGCCCTGACCGGCACGGTCGATATACACATCGGGCCGGCCCGGCGAGGCCGCCAGCGCCAGACCCGCGAAGGCCGGCACCAGCGCGAGCCATCGCAGCGACGACGCCGCGATCGACGCCAGCAGGAGCGCGAGGCTGAACAGCGCCAGCGCGCCCAGGCTTAAAGCCGGGATCACCACGCTCGATCCGGCAAAGCCGCCGACCCAGGCCGACACGTCGAGAACCTGCGAGACGGCAGCGCCCATCATGCGCCAGACAGGATCGTCGAGCCCGAACGGATAGGAGAGGACGCCGAGAACCGCCGAAGGCATGACGACGAGCGAGACGAGCGGCAGCGCCAGCGTATTGCCGACGAGGCCGTAGGGGTTGAGCGTCTGGAAATGGTAGGCCGCGAAGGGCGCGGTCGCGATGCTCGCGACAAGGGTCGTGCTCACCAGCCCGGCCGCGTGCCGACCCGCGAAACGCAAGGCCGATTCCAGCATGCTTGCGGGCCGCCCCTCGATCCGCCCCCCTTGCAGCGCCGGCACGAAGGCCGCGAGCGCCGCCACGGCGCCGAACGACATCTGGAAACTCGGGCCGAGAAGCRCCTCCGGTTCGCGGGCGAGCACCACGATGGCGGAAATCGTCAGGTTGCGCACGCTGAGCGCGGGTCGGTCCACCAGCACGGCGCCGAACATCACCAGCGACATGATGAGGGAGCGCACGGTCGCAACGTCCGAGCCGGAAAACACGCAATAGGCGGTGGCGCCGAGCATCGCCGTGACGGCGGCCATCTTCTTGACCGGCCACAGCAGGACAAGGCTTGGGACGAGGCTGAGGAGCGCCCGCGCCAGCCAGAAGAACGTGCCTGCCGCCAGCACCATGTGAAGGCCGGAAATCGACACGATGTGGTAGATGCCGGCGGCGCGCAGGACATCGTTCGTCGGCTCGGGAATGAGGCCGCGCTTGCCGGTGACGAGGGCCGCGCCGACGCCGCCCGCCGGGCCGCCGATCGCGGTTGCGATGCGCTTGGTCAACACGTTGCGGGCCTCGTCCACCGCGGCGGCGAGCCGGAGCGAAAAGGGCGGGCGCGTCGGCGGATCCAGCAGCGTCACGCTTCCAAGAATCGAACCCACGGCGCCGATGCCGCGGAAATAGGCGTCGCGTCCGAAATCGTAGCCGCCCGGCCAGGCCGGCTGCGGCGGCGGCAACAGGCGGGCTTTGCCGGCGATGAATTGCCCGGCGACGAGGCCGTCTGCCTTGCGCAAGGTCACGCGAACGAGGCGCGGCCGAGCGGCGGTCTCCGTCCCCTTCAGCTCGGTCAGGCGCACCAGCAGGCGCTTGCCTTCGGGGCGCTCCTCCACCGCCTCGATGAACCCCGACAGAGGGGCAATCACGGTCCGGCCGAGGACCGGGGCCWCAACCGACCGGGAGCGGACGACACCGGCGGCGAACCCGGCGAATGCCATCGCCAGGCCGAGGCAGACGGCAAGGGTTGCGATGCGCCCGCGGAAAATCGCCCCGAGGCCAGTGAAAATCACCATGCCGGACACGGGAGCCCAAAGGGCGGGCTGTCCGTCGGCTTGGAAGAACAAGAGAATTCCTGAGCCGAAACATACCGCGAGCCACGGGAACAGCCGCCGCTGCTCGATCTCCCGGGCGATCCCGCGCGCCAGGAAATCCCGCCCATCGACCAGCCTGAGGTCGAGGGCCGGCTGCCACCGGCGCGGCAGCGCGAGCGCCCGTGCGACAGCGCGCTGATTCCGGCCGTTCTGGCGATTGTCGGGCGGCTGCATCGTCTCGGCTTAACGTCGGGCGGGTTTACATGTTAGACGACGGCACGCGGCGGCGAACCCTTCGTACGAAGGTCGCCCGATTTCGCGTTCTGTTCTCAAGTTCTCTCGACCAAGGTCTTTATGCCGATGAGCGTCATCACCCGCTTCGCCCCCTCCCCGACCGGCTTCCTGCATATCGGCGGCGCGCGCACGGCCCTCTTCAACTGGCTCTATGCCAAGCGGCATGGCGGCACGATGCTGCTGCGGATCGAGGACACGGATCGCGAACGTTCCACGGAGCCCGCCATCAAGGCGATCCTCGACGGCCTGACATGGCTCGGCCTCGATTGGGATGGCGACGTCGTCTATCAATTCTCCCGCGCCGCGCGCCACAAGGAGGTCGCCGAGTCCCTGCTCGCGACCGGCCGCGCGTATTATTGCTATGCCAGCCAGGAGGAACTCGAGGCCATGCGCCTTCAGGCTCGTCAGGAGGGCAAGCCCCTGCGCTATAACGGCCGCTGGCGCGACCGCGATCCCTCCGAGGCGCCGGCCGGCATCAAGCCGGTCATCCGCCTGAAGGCGCCGCAGGAGGGTGAGACAATCGTCGAGGACGCCGTGCAGGGCCGCGTGGTCTGGCAGAACAAGGACCTGGACGACCTGGTGCTGCTGCGTTCGGACGGCACGCCCACCTATATGCTGGCGGTCGTGGTCGACGATCACGACATGAACATCACGCATGTCATTCGCGGGGACGACCACCTCACCAACGCGGCGCGGCAAACGCAGATCTACCAGGCCCTCGACTGGACTGTCCCGAGCATGTCGCATATCCCGCTCATTCACGGACCGGACGGCTCCAAGCTGTCCAAGCGCCATGGGGCCCTCGGCGTCGAGGCCTATCGCAGCATGGGCTACCTGCCGGTGGCGTTGCGCAATTATCTGGTGCGCCTCGGCTGGAGCCACGGCGACCAGGAGTTTTTCAGCACCGACGAAATGATCGCGGCCTTCGATCTTTCCAGCATCGGACGCTCTCCGGCCCGCTTCGACTTCGTCAAGCTGGAGAACATCAACGGCCATTACATGCGCCAGACCGGCGACGAGGAACTGGTCGCGGCCATCGATGGGCTGCTGCCCGAGATCGGCGCCGAGCGCGGGCTTGGCGCGACCTTCACCCCTGCCCTGCGCGCAAAGCTCGTCGCGGCCATGCCGGGCCTAAAGGAGCGCGCCAAGAACCTCGTCGAGCTCCTCGACAGCGCCTATTACCTCTACGCCCAGCGCCCCCTCAAGCCGGATGAGAAAGCCACCGGCCTGTTGGCCGACGGCCGCGCCCGGATCGCCGGAATCCCCGAGAAGCTGGAAGCGGTATCCGACTGGAATGCGGAGCAGGTCGAGGCCGTGGTGCGCGAACATGCGGAATCGCTTGGCGCCAAACTGGGCCAGGTGGCCCAGCCTCTGCGCGCGGCCCTCACCGGCCGGGCAACCTCCCCCGGCCTGTTCGACGTCATGGCGGTGCTGGGACGGGAAGAATCCCTCGCCCGGATCAGGGACGCTCAGGGGGAATGACAGCCGCGGCACGGTGGCCTGCGAGTTGCGGTCATCGGGCTAACGGCGGTCGATCGCCCTCGAGTTGGGGTCGGAACTCTGAGCGGGCATGGGAATTGGCGCAAAGCTGCCATTTCGCACCGTCAACGATTCCAAGGCCATGACCCAGACACGACTCAGTCCCTCCCGGGAGGCCGCCCCGGATCTCTTCCGGCTCGTCTATCGCAGCAAGCTCGCCATCGTGGGCTCGCCGGACGTCGTGGCCGACGAGATCTATCATATTCTCAGGAATGCGAGGGCCGCCAATCGGCGATCCGGAATCATCGGGGCGCTGCTCTTCGATC
>NZ_JBFUHH010000068.1:0-24017 GCF_056402495.1 Microvirga sp. P4_A5
CGGCACGACCATAGCCGCCGAGCCGGTCGGCGATTGGATGGGCTTGCGTGAGGCGCCCCACGAACCAGCTCGCATCCTCGATGTCGACACCCTCGCGCCTGAGCAGCGCACGGGTCCAGGTGTTACCGGAATCCTGCCAGCCGGTGAGGCCGATCCGCTTTCCAGCGAGGTCAGCGAGAGCCGAGATCGGATTTTTCTTCGACGTGATGATGCAGCGATGGCGGAACGCCCGCATCAGGAAATGAGGCACGCCGACGATGGACGCATCGCCCTTTGCCCGCGCGAGCGAATAACGGCTCAAGGAAACCTCGGCTGCGTCGTAGAGCGGGTCCGTCGCGAGATCCTCGGGCAGGTTCCCGACGCGATTGATTTCAAGTTCGAAATCCTTCGGGCGAACATCGCCCAGCGCCAATGGAACGACGTAATCCCAATCCCGAACCGCCAATCGAACCGTGATGCTCAAGACTGCCCCTTCGTCAGTTTCCGTTACGGATGGGCCAATTATTAATTGTTTAATGCGTGCTGTACAATTATAGTTTTGTTACTGAACAAAGAAAGTGAAGATGACAAATCCCATATCGCCGGAGTGGCTCAAGGAAAGGCTCGGGCAACGAACCATGCGCGGCATTGCCCTTGAGACCAGCGCACTGATTCGCTCCGGGTCGATTCCCGTCGGCACGCAGATGCCGCCGGTCCGGGACATTGCGCGGGCGCTTGGGGTCAGTCCGGCGACGGTTTCGTCCGCCTGGGGCGAGTTGCGCCGTCACAACGTGATCAGCGGCCGTGGCCGGAACGGCGTCTGGGTCTGCGGCGACAGGATCGCGCCGCGTCCGTCCCGGTTCGAGACCATCGGAAACTTCGGCGATCACGTGATCGACCTCACCGTCGCGGTCCCTGACCCTGCCCTGTTGCCGCCTTTGAACGAAGCGCTTCTGCACGGTACGGAAGTCGCCAAGCTCAACAGCTACGTGCGCGTGCCTATTCTGGAGACTCTCCAGAAGGCGGCAGAGAAACGCTGGCCCTACAAGGCCGAGGCCTATCTTGCCACCAACGGCGGCTACGACGCGGTCTATGTGACGTTGCAGGCTCTCGTCATGCCGGGATCCGTCGTGGCGATTGAAAATCCAACGGCCATGCGACTGCTCGACATCCTGGACAATCTCGGCGCACACATCGTCCCGGTGACGTGCGACGAAGAAGGTCCGTGTCCGCACTCGCTTGCCGAAGCACTTCGGAAAAAGCCTGCGGCGTTCATCTACCAACCGCGAACCCACGCGATCACCGGCCACCGGCTATCGCCCGGTCGGCTCGAGGCGCTTGCGGCCGTGCTGAAGGACAGCGACCTTCTGATCCTCGAAGATGACGGCGTCGGCGACCTGTCGAGCCTTCCCCCCGCGACTCTGGGTGGGCATTTTCCCGATCGCACGGTCCATATCCTATCCCTTTCGAAACCTTTCGGCCCGGACCTGAGGCTCGCGATCCTTTCCAGTTCGGCTCGCATCGTCGACCAGATCCAGGCCTATCGCAGCTTTGGGGCCGGCTGGACGAGTCGGATTCTGCAAGCGGCCGGCGCCTGGCTCATGACCGATCCTGCGACCGACGCGGCCGTGCAAAGCGCGAAGTCGATTTATAGAGCGCGCCGCCTCGCGTTGATCGAAAAGCTCAAGGAGCGGGGCCTGAACGTTCCTGACCGCGATGGCTTGTGCCTGTGGCTTCCGGTCCGGTCGGAGCAATACGCACTCGTGACCTTGGCGGCGCGAGGCATCGCCGTTTTGCCCGGCAAGAAATGCTCGGTTACCGAGACCCAGCATATCCGGGTCGCAACGAGCCTTCTGGTCGAACAGGTCGATGTCGTTGCGGACGCGCTCGCACTCATCCATCCTACCGGCACGAGGCAGGAACGGGGCGCGTTCGGGCGATATTCCGTCTGAGCCGACGAGGCTCCAATCTAGCGTCCGGCAGCCCCGAGCGGTGCTAGCAGGCGGTGAGTCGGGATGATAGGCTCTACCGCGCCGCGCGATATCGACCCCCTCTCATCGTCGCCGCGCCCGAGGGAATCGTTTGCCCACCCATGCCTGACGACTCGCCCATTCTTCCGGCTCCCGATGAAACCATTGTTCGCGATCGGGATAGCACCGGTTTCAGCGCATCGCCTCTCTCGCCGCTGAAGCACAATGTTTTTCGTGCCGTGTGGTTTGCCAGCCTGGCTTCGAATTTCGGCGGTTTGATACAGTCCGTCGGCGCGTCCTGGATGATGACGTCGATCGCCGATTCGGCCAATATGGTCGCTCTGGTGCAAGCCTCCACGACGCTGCCTATCATGATGTTCTCGCTCGCAGCCGGTGCGATCGCCGATAATTACGACCGGCGCAAAGTCATGCTGGCGGCCCAGCTTTTCCTGTTCATGGTCTCGATCGGGCTGGCTGCATCTGCGTATCTCGACCTCATCACGCCCTTTTCGCTGTTGACATTCACCTTCCTGATCGGTTGCGGCACGGCATTGAACGGTCCTGCCTGGCAATCCTCCGTCGGCGAGATGGTGCCTCGTTCCGATCTCCCGGCGGCGATTGCGCTCAACAGCATGGGTTTCAATATTGCCCGAAGTTTCGGACCGGCCATCGGTGGCGCGATCGTCGCAGCGGCGGGAGCCGCCGCGGCATTCGCGGTCAACACCATCAGCTATCTGGCGCTGATCGCGGTCCTGTTCCGCTGGCGACCGGTCCGTGCCCCACGCGCTCTCCCACCGGAATCGCTGGGCGATGCGATGGGCGCCGGAATTCGATATGTGGCGATGTCTCCCGCTATCAGGGCCGTCCTCCTACGCAGCTTCACCTTCGGTCTCGCGTCCATCGCCGTGCCCGCCTTGATGCCGCTGGTAGCGCGCGATCTCGTGCATGGAGGGCCGCTGACCTACGGTCTTCTTCTCGGAGCGTTCGGCATCGGCGCGGTCGCGGGCGCCTTGATGAGTTCGCGAATGCGGCGGCTTCTCCGGGTCGAATGGCTCGTTCGCTGCGCATTCGCGGGCTATGCGTTGAGCGCCGCTGCGAGTGCGATGAGTTCCACCACATCCATCACGGCGATCTCCATGGCCATGGGTGGCGCGTGCTGGGTACTGGCGCTCTCGACCTTCAACGTGACGGTGCAACTCTCTGCTCCTCGCTGGGTCGTCGGCCGCGCTCTTGCGCTCTATCAAATGGCGACATTCGGTGGAATGGCGCTCGGCAGCGCCGTATGGGGGGTGCTGGCCGAAAATCTTGGAACCGGCGACGCCTTGCTTTCATCGGTCCTCGTGCATGCCGCCGGCATTCTTATCGGATTTTATCTGACGCTGCCCGATCATACGCTCCAGAACCTCGACCCGCTCAGGCGATGGACCGAGCCCGAAGTTGCCATCGACATCAAGCCTCGCAGCGGGCCGGTGGTCATCACCATCGAATACATGATCCGGCAAGAGGATGTGCGAGAGTTCCTGGCAGCCATGGCGGAGCGACGGCGCGTTCGCCGGCGCGACGGGGCACGCCACTGGACATTGCTCCGCGACCTCGCGGACCCGGAATTGTGGATGGAGCGCTATCACACGCCGACCTGGCTCGATTACGTGCGCCATAACCAGCGCATCACACAGGCAGACGCCGAAGTAGGAGAGCGGGTCCGAGCGCTCCATCGCGGAGCCACGCCCCCGCGCGTCCACCGGATGATCGAGCGCCAGACCGGTTCATTGCCCGCCCCATTCCCGTCCCCGGCACCGGGCCCGGCTTCCGCAGAAAAGACTCCCCCATCGAAAGGCGAACTTCGCTAGCCGATACGACGCCGGGTTTGGCGCTTCACGACGACTTCAGGTTCTTCGCGTCGTCCACGATCCATGCGTCGATCGGCGCCGCACGACCCCGTACTGTCACGGTCTGCTTTTCATGCCGGGGCAGGTCGAGCCCCGCGCGACGGGCGAGTTCGTCGGAGACCACGAGGTCTGCACCGAGTTCCTTGGCGAGGCTTTCAAGGCGGCTGGCGGCATTGACGGTGTCCCCGACCGCTGTCAACCTACGGGCTTGTCCATACCCCATCTCCCCCACCACGGCAGAGCCCGCATGAAGGCCCACGACGACCTGCAGCGGATCGTCGAGTTCCGACGCAAAGATGTCGTTCAGTTCCTCGACGCCTCTGAGGATGCGCAACGCCGCTTCGAATGCCTGCCTGGATGCGACTTGGGGCGACGCGTGCAGACCGAAGAGCGCGAGTGCCCCGTCGCCGATGAACTTGTCGAGATGCCCCCCGGTATCCTCGACCGCTCTCCCGACAATCTCGAAATATCGGTTCAGCAGAAAAACCGTGTCGAAGGGCAGTCTGTGCTCGGTCAGGCGCGTGAAGTCCCGGAGGTCGCAAAACAGAACCGCAAGTTCGTTTTCTCGTCCACGCGTCGCAGGATTCTCTCCGACGCGACCGGATGCGCTCGCACGTTCCGCTGTGAGAACCGGCACGACCGCGAGGTCGTGGGTCGGACGAAGCTGGCAGGCAAGACGGATGTCGGGCCCTGCATTGATCCGGTCGAGCGTCGCCAATTCCTGCGCGGTCGCCAATGGCTGTCGCTCGAGCCCGGCGACGACGCGTATCCGGCAGGTCGAGCAGCGCCCTCGCCCGCCGCAAACCGATTGATGCGGGACTTTCGCAATCCGGCTTCCTTCGAGGACGCTGAACCCGGGTGGGATCGTCACCACTCGGTCGCCCGGATATGTGATCCGGATGCGCATCGCCAGATTGCGATACCGCCGGATCGCACGTGCGAGAAGGACTGCGCCGATGAGAGCGACAAAGATCGCATTGAGCGAGAACCCGATCTCCGCCAGGGCATCGCCGGCGGGCGACGGTGGTAACGGCGAACCAAAGCGAGTCGGCTCCGACGAGAGTTCTTTTCCGGCCTCGGCAAATCCCAGCAGGGCGAGAACCGGCACGAGAAGTGCAACTGTATAGAGAAGGAGTGCCCACCGGGGAAACCAGTCCTTCGCCCGGGTCCAGAAGTAGATGCCGAGACAGCCGTGAAGCCAAGCGACGACCAGCGCGATTGTCTGTCGCAAACCGATATCCGGCGCCAGGTTCCAAAGATTGCGGATCACCGTAGGATATCCGATGTCGCGCCCCGTCAACGCGAACTCCACACGGGTTCCGACGACGTGCGCAACGAGCAGAAACGGCAGCGAAAGGCCTAAAGCGAGTTGGGCTGCTTCCCGGAGAGGCATCCGCAATGTTCGCCGCTTGTACAGAGCCTGCAGCGCCAGCGCGAAGTGCAGAAACAACGAACCGTACAGGAGAAGGCCGCCGAGAGGATTGCGCCAGATGAGATTGAAGACCCGCCGGCCGCTTTCCATGGCGTCGATGGACAGAAGACCGAGGGCGTGATTGCTAAAGTGCGTGAGGAGGAAGCTCCCGAGGATCAGCCCGGAAATCAAACGGGCGTCCCGCAATGTAACCGGTCGATTGCAAAGGCCAGGACGGTTCATGGATTTCCGCGAAACATGAGGCCGAGGACGCCGGGATCGGCCCCTGCTAACCTGAATCCTCTTGGCGATGGCCTCTCAGGCACCGTTGCACACCGTTACAGGATCGCGCTCCCCATCACAATCGGCCGCGTTGCCCTTCCTTGCGCTGGGAACGAGGTCGCTCATCCATGGCAAGCGCGTCAAGCCCGGCCAGGGCATATCTCACAAGGTGATCGACGAGAGGTTTCTGATCGGCGAATTGCGCCACAACGGGAAACATTTGCGTGATGAGGCGGCGATCGGCGACCAGCAGCATGGCACAGGGTGCCAGCACACTGAAGCAGCCGGTATCGACGAGGGGGTGATCCGGCGGAAGGCCCATGACGTCTGCGACGATTGCGCTCAGCAACAATTTCTTCGGCTGCAATTGCCGGACTTTCAGCGCGTCTATGAAGGGCGACGGCGAAAGGATCTCACGGCTCAAGACCCGAAAGGCCCAGGTTGTCGACAGGGGACTGGCAAGAGCGGCAACCGCCAGTTCGATGAAATTGCGCAATTTCGCTTCCGGTGCCTCGACCGTCGCGGTGGCGATTGCCGTGAGGGCCTCATAGCTTACAAGCCGCTGGTGGGCGGCGACGAGAACCTCCTCGTACAGCCCGGCTATCCCGCCGAAATAGTAGTTCACCGCGGCGGAATTCGTCCCCGCGCGATTTGCGATCTCCTTGCCGGTGGCGCGATCGAAACCTTTTTCTGCGAAGACTTCACCGGCGGCTTCGAGGATCTGAGACCTCGTACTCGCACCGCCATCCCGGGGCCCTCGGGCGTTCGCATGTGTGCGGGAGGAACGGACAGCTTTCATGAGAGATTGTTCTAGCAGACCGAGCGCCAAGATCAAATTGAAAATTCAAATTCAAATTTGACAAACTTGAACGTCGGGCATAGCTATGATCAGATGAGCAGACCGGCCTTCTTTCGCGTTTTTGTCGTCATACTCGCGGCAGCCGCGATTGCCGGCGGAGCATGGTGGTATCTGTCTCGCCGTCCTGTCTCGGACGCGGTCGTGCTCTACGGCAACGTCGAAATGCGCCAGGTGGCGCTGGCGTTCAACGGCAGCGAGCGTATAGCCGAAGTGCTCGTCGAAGAAGGCAGCCTCGTGCACAAGGGACAGGTTCTGGCGCGCCTCGATACCAGCCGTCTCGCGCCGCAGGCCGCTCAGTCAGAAGCCCAGGTTGCAAGCCAGCAGGCTGTCGTCGAACGGCTGCGAAATGGAAGTCGGCCGGAGGAAATCGCGCAGGCGCGGGCGCAGCTCGAGGCCGCACGGGCCGAAGCCCTGAACGCCCGCCGCCAGCACGAGCGGCGCGAGGCTCTGGCCGCGAGGTCCTTCGCGAGCGAACAGGAAAGTGATATCGCGAAGGCAGCGGCGGACATCGCGGACGCCAAGGTGACGGTTGCTCAACGCGCGTTGGAGCTCAGCATCGCGGGGCCACGCCGGGAGGAAATTGCCCAGGCGGAAGCGCAACTGCGCGTAAGCCAAGCCCAACTCGCCCTTCTTCGCCAACAACTCGCCGACGCTGAACTGAAATCTCCGGTCGATGGCGTGGTTCGCTCGCGCCTTATGGAGCCCGGCGAAATGGCCTCGACGACGAGGCCGGTTTTCTCCCTCGCGACCAGGGAGCCGAAATGGGTGCGCGCCTACGTGTCGGAAACCCAACTGGGACACGTAGATCATGGCATGGGCGCGATGGTGACGACCGACAGTTTTCCGGGCCGGAGTTTCGAGGGCTGGGTCGGCTTCATCTCGCCCATCGCCGAATTCACGCCAAAGACCGTCCAGACGGAAGATCTCCGGACGAGCCTCGTTTATGAGGTCAGAATTCATGTGAAGGACCCCGACAACGAGCTTCGGCTCGGGATGCCCGCCACCGTGCGGCTCGTCCCCCACAAGGGCGAGACGTCGCCGGTGGCTCAACAGACGGGCGGCTGATCGTGACGGCGGCAGCGGCGCAGGCAGCAGTTGCGGCAGCCGGTCTCGGGAAGCGCTTTCGACGCAAGACCGGCGAAGTGGTCGTGGCTTTGGACGACGTTTCGTTCACCGCTCGCAGTGGAACGTTGACGGCGATCGTGGGACCCGATGGGGCGGGAAAAACCACGCTGCTTCGCCTCATGTGCGGCTTGATGAAAGCCGAGGCCGGGACGCTCTCGGTGATCGGTCGGGATGTCGCCGCGACCCCACAGGAGGTTCAGGATCGCATCGGCTATATGCCACAGAAATTCGGTCTTTACGAAGACCTGACTGTTCAGGAGAATCTCGATCTGTACGCGGATCTTCACGGTGTAAACCCGCATGAGCGAAGGAGCGTCTATCCGGGCCTGATGGACATGACCCAGCTCGGGCCATTTGTGGATCGGCTCGCCGGGAAATTATCGGGCGGCATGAAGCAGAAGCTGGGGCTTGCCTGCACCCTCGTCCGATCGCCGGAACTTCTGCTCCTCGACGAGCCCACGGTCGGCGTCGACCCACTATCCCGTCGCGAGTTGTGGGACATCGTCCTGAAGCTGGTCCGGGACGATGGTCTGACGGTCATTCTCACCACATCCTACCTCGATGAGGCCGAGCGATGCGACCATGCAGTGCTGATGAATGCCGGCCGCGTGCTGGCGCAGGGCCGACCGGAGGAAATCACCGCGAAGGCAGAGGGCCGCACCTTCATGGCAACGCCGCCCCCGGGCATGCCGGCGCGATCGCTGCAGGCGCGGCTGTTCGAATTGCCGACAATTGTCGATGCGGTCCCCGAAGCCGGCAAGGTGCGTGTCGTGCTGGCCTCGTCCGATCATGCGCAGGCGCTGACGGTCGAGGGGAGAAGAATCTACACGGAACCTGTTCGTCCGACATTCGAAGACGGGTTCATGGTGCTTTTTCGCCCGGCGGCGGGCGAGAGATTGCCGCACCGCATGGTGCTCGACCGGCCGCTTGCCGGCGACACCGGTCAGATTGCTGTCGAGGTGCATGATCTGACGAAGACATTCGGCGATTTCACCGCGGTGAACCATGTGAGTTTTCGGGTCCGCAAAGGAGAGATCTATGGGTTGCTGGGTCCGAACGGTGCGGGAAAGAGCACGACGTTCCGAATGCTATGCGGGCTCCTTCCGGCGAGCGGTGGGACTTTGCATGTCGCCGGCGCCGATCTCAGGGTTTCGCGCGCCGAAGCCCGGCAGCGGCTCGGCTACGTGGCCCAGAAGTTCTCGCTCTACGGACAGCTCAGCGTCAATGAAAACCTTGAATTCTTTGCAAGCGCCTACGGCCTGAGAGGCGCGCGAAAGCGACATCGCATCGAGTGGGCGCGTCGGCAATTCGAACTCGACAGGTTTGCCGACCTTCCGAGCTCGCAACTACCCGGCGGTTTCAAGCAGCGCCTCGCCATGGCGGCGGCACTTCTCCATGAACCCGAAATTCTTTTCCTCGACGAGGCGACGAGCGGCGCCGACCCGATGGCGCGGCGGGAATTTTGGGGACGCATCACGTCGCTGTCCGAACAGGGCGTCACAGTGATCGTCACCACGCATTTCATGGACGAAGCGGAATATTGCGACCGCGTCATCATTCTCGATTCAGGGCGGCGACTGGCTGAAGGCACGCCGGCCGAAATACGGGCGCACGCGGAGGATGTCGCAGGCCACGAACCGACGATGGAGGATGCCTTCATCGCAATCGTTCAGGAATCCCGTGCGAGGGATACCGACGAGGGAAGGAACGCCGCGTGAGCGCAGCGACCACCAGGACCGGGCGGTGGGACGGCCTGCGCCGCATCGTCGCCCTCATCCGCAAGGAGACACTGCAGGTGTTTCGCGATCCGAGCAGCATCGCGGTCGGCATCATCATGCCGATGGTCCTGCTGATCCTGTTCGGTTACGGATTGTCCTTCGACGTCAAAAACGTTCCTGTCGCGCTTGTCATGGAAGACTCGTCCGCCGACGCAATGGGCGCCGTCTCCGGCTTCAAGCTCTCGGAATATTTCGACGCGGCGCCGGTCAAAACGATGGCGGAGGCCGAACGCCTCCTCCTCGCCAAGGATGTCAACGCGATCGTCCGCATCCCCGAGGACTTCGCGCGTCGTCTGGCGCTCGGCGATGCGGAGATTCAGGTCGTCGTGCACGGCACCGATTCCAACACCGCTCGCATCTCGCTGAGCTACGCGCAGGGCGCCATCGCCACGTGGCTTGCCCGCGAGGCCGCACGTGGGCGCTTCCTCGCCACCACTTCGATCAGCGTCGAAAACCGATTGTGGTTCAACGAGGCCAATGAGAGCTCGTTTTTTCTGGTTCCGGGCCTCATCGTGCTGGTCATGACGTTGATCGGAGCCCTTCTCACCTCGCTGGTGATGGCGCGCGAATGGGAGCGGGGCACGTTCGAGGCACTCTTCGTATCGCCCGTTCGCCCGAGCGAGCTCCTCCTTGGCAAGACGGTCCCGTATTTTGCCCTGGGCATGATCGGTCTTGCTCTCTCAGCCCTCGGAAGCAAATTTTTGTTCGGCGTTCCGCTACGGGGATCGGTGATGGTCCTGGTGGTGGTGTCCATGCTCTATCTCACGGTCTCGTTGGGAATTGGTCTTCTCATTTCGTCGGCCACGAAGAGCCAGTTCGTGGCGAGCCAGATCACGCTGGTGGTGACGTTCCTGCCGGCCACGATGCTGTCAGGCTTCATGTTCGATCTCGGAAGCATGCCGTGGGCGGTACAAGTCATCACGTACATCTTCCCGGCACGCTACTTCGTGAGCGTCCTGCAGACGCTGTTTCTCGCCGGCGACATATGGAGCGTGATCCTTCCCAACACTGCCGTCCTGGCCGTGATGGCGACATTCCTCATGAGCCTGTCGGTTGCCTTGACCCGCAAGCGGATCGGATGAGACGGCCATGATCGAATCGCTGTTCAGAATCCTCGCCCTGATCCGCAAGGAAATGCTGGCGATGTTCAAGGACCCCAAGAGCCGCGTCAGCCTCTTCCTGCCGCCGATTCTCCAGTGTCTGCTCTTCGGCTATGCCGCGACCTATGATCTGAACAACGTTCCTTACGCACTCGTCGATCACGACCGCAGCGACGTTTCCCGCGCCCTGGTGGCGAGACTCGACGGGTCGGGAATCTTTACGCGAATTGCCACGCTCGATCAGGCCGGGCAGGCCGCGCCGTTCATCGACGATCGGCGCGCCGTCATTCTCATCGTCATCGACCGTGACTTTGAACGACACCTTCTCGCCGGTCAGCCGGCCCCCGTCCAGGTGATCGCCGATGGCCGCAATTCCAACACCGCCGGCACCGCACAGGGCTACGTTGCGACGATACTCGCTGCGTTCGGGCAGGAATGGCGAGCCTCGCACGGGCTGTCCGCGCCCGGCGTGCGGGTCACCACGCGCGCGTGGTACAACCCCAGTCTGGAGACCCGGTGGAACATGATCCCGTCTCTCATAGGCACCATCACGATGATGATGACGATGATGCTGACCGCCATGTCGGTGGCCCGGGAGCGCGAAGAGGGGACTTTCGATCAACTCCTGGTCACGCCCTTCAGGCCGACTGAAATCATGATCGGCAAGGCCCTGCCCTCGATGATGGTGGGCCTGACCCAATCGACCTTGATTTTCCTGGTGGCGCAATTCTGGTTTCAGATCCCGTTCTCGGGCTCTTATCTCATTCTCTACCTTGGGCTCGTCCTGTTCCTGTCCGCTGCCGTCGGTATCGGCCTGTTCCTGTCGTCGATTGTCGCCAACATGCAGCAGGCGATGATCCTCACTTTCGTCTTCCTGATGCCGTTCATGCTCCTGTCCGGACTCACGGCGCCCATCAGCAACATGCCGGAGGCGTTGCAGACCTTCACGCTGATCAATCCGCTTCGCTACGCGATCAGCATCACGCATCAGGTCTACCTCGAGGGTGCGGGCCTGCAGCAGCTGGCGCCCGAGATGCTGGCCCTGGTGGCGATCGCTCTCGTCACGCTGCCGTTCTCGGCATGGATGTTCCGTTATCGTCTGCGGTAGCAGCCGCGCTCAAAGCGTGGCGCGTCCGGCACCGCCGAGCCTGCGGCTCGCGTAACGCTCCAGGCTCGAGAGCAATCCGTGGATCAGGATCGCCAGCAGCGCAACCACGAGGCCGCCCTGCATCACGAATGCCAGGTTGTTCGATTGCAAACCCGCGATGATCACTTCGCCCAGGCCCTTCGCCGCGACGGTGGAGCCTATCGTGGCCGTGCCGAGATTGATGATGATGGAAAGGCGGATCCCGGCCAGGATGACAGGCAGTGCAAGCGGCAGTTCTACGTCGGTCAGGCGCTTGCGAGGACCCATTCCCATACCCCGCGCGGCTTCGAGTGTCAGGGGCGGCACCTGCGTGAGGCCGCTGAGCGTATTCTCGAAAATGGGCAGCAGGCCGTAGAGAAACAAGGCGATGAAGGTCGGCGCCTCGCCAAACCCGACAAGCGGGACGGCGACCGCCAGAACCGCTATCGGGGGGAAAGTTTGTCCCGTGTTGACGAGGCTGCGGGAGAGCGGAAGGAATTCGACGCCGCCGGGGCGCGTGACGAAGATTCCCAGCCCGACGGCGATGACGGTGCTCGCGAGCGCCGCGCCGAACACGATCGTAAGATGCGAGACGGTCAAAGATAGAAGACTGCCCTGATTGTAGATTGCGGGCGCATCGTGCTCGGTCAAGGGCGCGAACACGAAGGTGAAGAGTTCAGGCGCGACGACGAACGCGGTGAGCAGAATCAACACCGAAAACCACCCGATCGTTGCGCCGCGGATCATGCGGGCTGTCGTCCATGGGCGAGGATGCCCGCGACGGTGACCCGCCCGATATGGACGCCGTTTTCATCCGCAACCGGCAGCATGTCCCGTCCGCACCACATGAGATGCGACAGCGCATCCCGCAGGTTGGTCGTCGCGTTGAGCGGTTGCCCCAGCGCCTCGCCAGGCTCGACCACGTCCCTTACGGGGGTGAGCGACAGCAGGCGGAAAGGCCGCTCCGCGGTCCCGACAAGCCGCTCGACGAATTCTTCTGCCGGGCGGGTGAGCAGCTCTGCCGGCGTCCCGTATTGGAGCAGCCGCGCATCGTCCATGACGGCGATCTTGTGACCGAGATGGAACGCCTCCTCCATGTCGTGCGTCACGAGCACGATCGTGGTGCCGAAGCGCTGCTGGATCGCCAACAAATCTTCTTGCGCCTTGGCGCGGATCACGGGATCGAGCGCGCCGAAGGGCTCGTCCATCAGCAGAAGCGCCGGTTCCGCCGCGAGCGCCCGCGCAACGCCGACCCGCTGTTGCTGGCCGCCCGAGAGTTCATTCGGGTATTTGTTGGCGAATTCGGATGGCTCAAGCTGGAAGAGGGCCAGCAGATCCTCGACCCGCCGATCGATGCGCGGCCGATCCCAACCGAGTAATTTGGGCACCGTCGCGATATTGCCGGCGACGGTCCGGTGGGGAAAGAGCCCATTCCCCTGGATGACGTAACCGATCCGGTGCCGAAGCTCGTCCTCCGGAATCGACATGGTGTCCTGGCCGTCGATGACGACCCGGCCGGATGTGGGTGCGATCAAACGGTTGATCATCCGCAGCAGCGTCGATTTTCCGGCACCCGAGGTTCCGACCACGACCGCGATCGTGCCGGCATCCACAACCATCGACACGTCGTCGACGATGAGGGTGTCCCCGAGGCGCTTCGTGAGATGATCGATTTCGATCATCGGCGCCCACCGCCGGTGAGATCGATGATCGCATCGAGGACGACTGCGGCGGCGAATGCCATGGTGACGATGGGAATGGCCCCCAGTAGAACGAGATCCATCGCGGTCTGCCCGATGCCCTGAAAGATGAACGTGCCAAGGCCACCGCCCCCGATCAGTGCCGCGACGGTTGCAAGGCCGAGATTCTGAACCAGCACGATGCGAATGCCCGTGAGAATGATCGGGAGCGCGAGCGGCAGTTTGACCTGCGTGAGCTGTTGCCACCGCGACAGCCCCATGCCCCTGGCCGCATCGACCACGGTCGCTGGCACCTGGTCGAGCCCCACGACGGTGTTGGCCACAACGGGCAGCAACGAATAGAGAAAGAGCGCCACGAGCGCCGGTGCCGCACCAATGCCTCTTATGCCGAGCGCGAAGGCGAGCGGAACGGTGGCTGCGAGATAGCCGAGCGGCACCATCAGGATGCCGAAGAGCGCGATACTCGGGATCGTCTGGACGATATTGAGAATCTGCATCGTCACGCCCTTCAATGCAGGGATGCGATGGCAGAGCACGCCAACGGGTAGACCCGCCAGCACGGCAGCCGCGAGAGAGCCGAGCGCGAGGAAAACGTGCTGCTCCGTCTCACGCCAGAAGCTCTCCCTGCGCGTGGCATATTCCTTCACGAGCGAAACCTCGCTCCAGATTCCTGAGACCAGGAGGCTTGCGAGCAGCGCTGCCGCTATTCCAAGGGAGAAAAGGCGCTCCCATGGTCCGAAATTCAAGCGGGTGAGCGAGTCGGCCAGTAACAAGGCAAGCGCAAGAGCCAGGAGCCAGAAGCCGAGCGCCGGCGAAACACGCGCGAAGCTGTTGGCCGCCGGCGTCACGAAATGCGCGGCCCAACCGACGGCGGGAAGCAGCATCGCGAGCCCGCCTGCGGCCGCCGCAAGCCTGACGGACGGCCGTCGAATGATGAGTGCCGCCATCGCGATCGCGAGCATCAACACCGCCAGTGCCAGCGCTACCCATAGCGGCAGAGCATCGAGCAAGCCACGTGGCTCGCCGCCAACGATACGATTTGCCCGGTATGTCACGAAAGGCGCGGCAAGCAAGGCGATTGCCATGATTGCCGCGACCAATGCGCCGAGCCTGTCGCAACCCCGCACCTGCAATAATTCGCGCAGCGGGGTGGAATTGTCGCGAATGGGCATTGCCAATGCGGGATCAGCGCGAGGCGACACGGTCTCGCCGGAGCCAGCGCCTATTTCACGAAACCCTTCGTCTTCAGGTAATCGGCCGCAACCGACTTTGCCGCCTCGCCGCCCACTTGCACGCGGGCATTCAGACCCTGAAGAGTCGTAAGATCGAGCGATTGGAAGATCGGCTTCAGGATCTCGGCGATCTTCGGATTTTCCTTCAGCACGGCCTCGCGGATGATCGGCGCGGGCGCGTAGACGGGTTGAACTTTCTTGTCGTCGTCAAGCACCACCAAACCGGATGGCGCGATGCCGCCGTCGGTACCGTAGACCATCGCCGCGTTGGCGCCGCTCGTCTGCTCGGCCGCGGCCTTGATGGTCGCCGCGGTGTCGCCGCCGGAAAGAACGATAAGCTGCTCAGGCTTCATCTTGAAGCCGTAGGCCGCCTGGAAGGCCGGAAGCGCCGCGGCCGAATTCACGAACTCGGCGGAGGCCGCGAGCTTCGTGGCGCCCCCGCCCGAAACCCACTTGCCGAAATCCGACATGGAGGCGAGCTTGTTCTTTTCGGCAAGGTCCTTGCGCAGGGCGATGGCCCAGGTGTTGTTCGCCGGTGAGGCCTCCAGCCACACGATCTTGTTGGCATCGAAATCGAGCTTCTTCGCCGCCTCATAGCCCTTGGCGGCGTCCTTCCACAATGGATCATCCGCCTTGTTGAAGAAGAATCCGGCGTTGCCGGTATATTCCGGATAGAGATCGATCTCCCCGGCGATGATGGCTTTGCGCACCACGGAGGTGGCGCCGAGCTGCACCCGGTCCTGGGTCTTGATGCCGTTGGCGTTGAGCGCCAGCAGAATGAGGTTCCCGAGGACCGAGCCCTCGGTGTCGATCTTTGAGGAGACCACCACATCCGCGTGTGCGGCGAGGGTGGAAACACCGAGCGCCAGGGCGACGGCCAGGGATTTCAAAGTCACGTTCATCAAACGACCCTCTTGGACAGCCCGGTCAATCCGGTTTTCGGAATTTAGGGCTTTGTAGGCCGTTCGACAGATCCCATCCAGACGAAAGCCCGAAAGAGCCTTTAACTTTCGAAACGACGGTTAAGTTCATGGGGAAATGGAACGGCCCGGCCCCTCGCACGAGCGACGGCGGGCCGAGCCAGGTTCAGGCCGATCCTCCTTAGACGGCCGAGGCGCCGAGCGGCTCTTGTGCGATCGTGAAACGCACTTGCGCCTGTGGCCGGTGATCTTCGGATAGGTAGCGCCAGGTTCGCTCCGCATCCCCCTTGCTTTCGAAGGGACCGACGAGGCGTTCGGTGCCGCGGATGAGCGTTTCGAACTCGGTTGAGGTGTATTCGCCACCGATCACCCAGAATCGAGCTTGTTGCATGGTCGTTCTCCGTCAATGAAAGGTCTTGGGGTTCACTCTGCCGCGTGAAGCTTCGGCGAGGGCTGGAATTGCGCGGTTTCGGTCGAGTCGCTCATGGCCGTCGTCGAAGACTTGCCGGCCGTGATGGCAAGCGACACCTGGTCGAAATAACCGGTGCCGACTTCCCGTTGGTGACGGGTCGCCGTGTAGCCATCGACCTCGGCGTCGAATTCCCGGGCCTGTAGCTCCGAATAGGCGCCCATGCCGCGATCGCGGTATCCGCTCGCGAGATCGAACATCCCGTAATTGAGTTGATGGAAGCCTGCGAGAGTGACGAACTGGAACTTGTAGCCCATGGCGCCGAGTTCGCGCTGGAAGCGCGCGATGGTGGCGTCGTCGAGCTTTTTCTTCCAGTTGAAGGAGGGGGAGCAATTATAGGCCAGGAGCTTGCCCGGATGACGCTTGTGGATGGCTTCGGCGAATTTCCGGGCATCTTCGAGGTCCGGATGGGAGGTCTCCCACCACAGCAGGTCCGCATTCTCGGCGTAAGCCAGGCCACGGGCGATGCAATGGTCGAGACCGGTTCCTTCCTTCAGGCGGAAAAAGCCCTCCGGGGTACGGCTGTCGGGTTCGATGAAGGGCCGGTCGCGCTCATCCACGTCGGACGTGATGAGCATGGCCGATTCGGCGTCGGTCCGCGCCATGATGAGGGTCGAGGTGCCCATCACGTCCGCCGCGAGCCGGGCGGCGATAAGGTTGCGCTCGTGGGCCGAGGTGGGGATGAGCACCTTTCCGCCGAGATGGCCGCATTTCTTTTCGGAGGCGAGCTGATCCTCGAAATGCACGCCCGCCGCGCCTGCTTCGATATAGGCTTTCATGATCTCGAAGGTGTTCAGCGGGCCGCCGAACCCGGCTTCGGCATCGGCCACGATCGGCAGGAACCAATCCCGCTTGGCGCCACCTTCCGCATGTTCGATTTGGTCTGCGCGCTGAAGCGTCCGGTTGATCCGTCGGCACAATTCGGGGCCGGAATTTGCCGGATAGAGCGATTGGTCGGGGTACATGGCGCCCGCGACATTCGAATCAGCCGCGACCTGCCATCCCGACAGATAGATCGCCTCTAGGCCGGCACGGGCCATCTGCATAGCCTGATTGCCCGTCATGGCGCCTAGTGAGTGAACGTATGGGCGCTCGTGCAGGAGTTCCCACAGCTTCGCGGCACCCTTTTCCGCGAGCGTCTGGCGAATGGCCACCGATCCGCGAAGCCTCAGCACGTCTTCGAGGGAATAAGGGCGGGTGATGCCGTCGAACCGTCCAGCCGGGGCAAGATGATGCAGGCTGTCGAATGAGGCTGGTGTCTGGGCGGTCATGATCGTCCTTCCGTTTACATTTCTTGACAAAAGCTCCAGAGAATTCACAATCGACGGTGTGCTCTCTGCGTCTGTCATGATTGTTGACCAGCACCATCCTGCTGGCAATGCTCGATAAGCGAAAGAGAAGTTGCTCTGTCAAAGCATGACAGGATCTGACCTGTAAGCGTGTAAAGAAAATTACAAATGGACGATATCCGGAAATTGTTCGTCGGGCCGCGCCTCAAGCGCCTGCGCCGAGAGAAAAATCTGACGCAGGCCGCGATGGCCGAGGAGCTTGGTCTGTCGCCCAGCTACCTCAACCTGATGGAGCGCAACCAGCGCCCCATCACCGCGCAGGTGCTGATCCGCCTGTCCCATGCCTATGCGCTCGATCCGCGGGAATTTGCCACCGACGACCATGAGCGCACGGTCACCGAGCTCGACGAGGTCTTCGCCGACCCGCTCTTTCGCAACACGCCTGTGCCGCGGCTCGAACTCCGGGAAACGGTTGAAGCCGCGCCTGGTCTCGTGGATGCCGTCACGCGTCTGTACCGGGCCTACGCGGCCATGCGTGGCGCGAGGGAAATGCGCACGCCCGATCTGAACGACCGGGACCGGGCGGAAGGCGCCGTCGACAACCCGGTCGACCGCGTCCGGGACCACATTCAGGAAGCAAAGAACTATTTTCCGGAACTCGACGAGTCGGCCGAAGCATTGGCGGCCGAGCTGCACGACACCGGACACGACCTGTTTTACGCAATCTCGGCCCGGCTTCGCGACAAGCACAGCGTTCGGGTCCGGATCATGCCCATCGACGTCATGTCGGATACCCTGCGCCGCTATGACCACCACCGGCGTCAATTGCTGATTTCGGAGGTGGTGGATTCCTCCGGCCGCACCTTCCAGGCCGCCTATCAGCTGGCCTTCGCCGAAACACGACCGACGATCGACGCGCTGGCGACGCGGCTGGAGCCCGAGGATGGGCCGGCGCGCCGCTTGTTGCGGATCTCCCTGGCGAACTATTTCGCCGGGGCCCTCATCATGCCCTACGGCCGGTTTCATGCGGCCGCCGAATCTCTCCGCTACGACGTGGACGTTCTTTGTGCGCGATTCGGTGCAAGTTTCGAGCAGGTGGCGCACCGCCTCACCACGCTGGCAAGGCCAGGGGCCCGCGGGGTGCCGTTTTTTCTGGTCCGTGTGGATTCCGCCGGCAATGTCTCAAAGCGGTTCTCTTCCGGCCGGTTTCCTTTCTCGCAATATGGCGGCACCTGCCCGCTCTGGAACGTCCACGCCACCTTCCGGACCCCCGCCCAGATCCTGACGCAGATCGTCGAATTGCCCGACGGGTCCCGTTGGTTCTCGGTTGCGCGGGCGGTCCGCCGGGCATCGAGTCCATGGGGTATGCCCGATCCGCAATTCGTCGTCGGACTGGGCTGCGAGCTCAAATATGCCGGCCGGCTTACCTATGCGCGTGGCTTCGACCTCGCGACTCCCGACCCGACCCCCATCGGCATCAATTGCCGCCTCTGCGAAAGGCTCGCCTGCCCCCAACGCGCCGCGCCGCCGCTGATGCATCCGTTGATCGTCGATGAGATGAAGCGGGGCGTGTCGCCCTTCGAGTTCGACGCGACCTGATGTCAGGCCGGCGCATGCTGACAGGCCAGCGCCGGGTCGAGCCAGGAATCCAGGAAGCGGTCCAGCCAATGAGCCACATGCGGGTCGTAGAGGAGCCGACCCTCGATCTGCCGCGTGCGATCCTGGGCGCCCAGCGTCGCAAGACGTTCCGCCGCCACCACGGTCCAGCGGCAGATCATCGCGTGGGTGACCTCCGGATGGAATTGCAGGCCGAAAGCCGCGGGACCTACGCGAATGGCCTGCGTGGGGAAATCATCGCCCGTCGCCAGCGTCTCGGCGCCCGAGGGACAGTCGAATCCTTCCCGGTGCCAATGATAGACGTGGGTTGGCCAGCGCGTGCCCCATTGTTCGGCCACGGCCTCCCCGGCTGCGGTGGGGACCAAGGGATAATAGCCGATTTCGGCGCGGCCGTCGGGGTGTTCCCAGACCCGAGCTCCCAGTTGTTTCGCCAGCATTTGCGCCCCGAGGCAGAGGCCGAGATAAGGCCTGCCTTCGCGCAGCGGCACGTCCAGCCAGTCGATTTCCGCCTTGATGAAGTCATCGGGATCGTTGGCGCTCATCGGACCGCCGAAGACGATCGCTCCCGCATGAAGCGCCAGGGTTGCGGGCAGGGGATCGCCGAATCGCGGGCGCCTGATGTCGAGTCGGTAGCCGCGTTCCTGCAAAAGACGGCCGACCCGGCCCGGGGTGGAGTGTTCCTGATGCAGGACCACGAGGATCGGAGCCTTGGCGGCCGATTTAGTCATCGGCGCGGTCCAGCGCGAGCTTCCCTATCGCCCGGGCCTTGATGTCCGCCAGTTCGTCATCCGAGAACCGCAAGAGCCTGCCAGTTCGCCAGATCAGGTCGTCTTCGAACTCATGGACCGTGCCGTCGACCGCCGCTACCCTGTAGGCGAGGGCCAGCAGGGACCCGCGCTCATTCGGCGGCACGTCGGTGGTGATGCGGTCGATCAGCGTCGTCGCCGGATCCATGCCGGCCTCGATCGCCGCCGCATCCCGAATCACCCGATCGGCGTTCTCGGCTGAAAATCCGAACCGGCCGGCGAGAAGCTGGCGCAATCCTTCGCTCTCGACGGGAAGAACACGTCCATCGGCATGAGCCACCAGGATCAAGAGGGATGCAATCGTCAAATGCTCCTCGTGCTCCGCAGGATGGCCGATGGCGGTGCGGAGAATGTCCCGGAGGGCAGAAATCACTGACATGGGCCGATTATCCAGGGTTCGTCGTGCGTTTCGCAAGGTTTCCTTAAGGGATAGCTCGTCGGGACGGAGCTGCCCTCCGGCGCCATCTCGTCGACGCGGGGGCGAAACGTCGCAGCGCCATATGACCCCGACGCCCTCTTATTCGAAAAGTGCGCATTTTATCAGTTGCTTGCATAGCTTGAGCGCTCTATTCCGAAATCTGTACAAAGATGCCGACCTGATCGAACCTTGCCCTTTGCCGGCAATCCTTTTGATCTTCGTCGACACAATGCTACAACTCAACGATTCTTCATGACAATCCGGCGCTGTGAAGACATATTTCCTGCACGCGCGGGCTTCGGCCGTACGGCGAGCCGCAACCAAGGTGAAACTGTGACTGAGAGCATGACAAGCACCAGCGAACTCACTGGCCTGCGTGTCCTTGTCGTAGAGGACGAAGCGGCGATCTCGCTTCTTCTCGAGGACATGCTGCTTGATTTCGGCTGCGAGGTGATCGGACCGGCGGCTCGGCTCGCCGCGGCGCTCGATACGCTTTCGCGTGAAAAGGTCGATCTGGCGATCCTGGATGTGAACGTGGCCGGCGAGCCCATTTACCCGGTCGCGGAGGCACTGGCCCAGCGCTCCATTCCCTTCGTATTCTCGACCGGCTACGGCAGCGCGGGTATTCGCGATGCATATCGCGACCGACCCGTTTTGCAAAAACCGTTCGCTCAGAACGACCTCAAGCAGAAGCTCCTGACCGCAAGGAAAAGCCTTTAGGTTCGTCCGCTTCGTTGCCTCTTTACAACGTGCGCCAAAACACCGCGGCAGAGAGTCGAATCCTCTTTGAAGTGACGATAACCTTGAGTAATCTTTGCCATCTCAGGGATATGTTGTAACCTTCAAAGCGTCCGGTACCSATGTCTTCCCACCTCCTTCGGCTTCTGGCCGCCGCCAGCACCCTGGCGCTCACATTCGGCGCGGCGCTGGGGCAAGGCCCCGTTCCGCGCGACAATGCGGCAGCGGGCTCGATCGTGGCGGCGAAGGGCGGTGAGGAACTCCGGTTCGTGCGCGAGAGCAATTGGCGCGCGGCTGAAGTGCGGCAGGATGTGGTGGGCGGCGACGTGCTGCGCACCAATGCGTTGGGCAATCTCGCAATCCTCTTCGCCGACCGAACCCAGATTCGCGTGGGACGCAACTCGACCCTCACTGTCAATGCGGTTGCCCAAAGCGATGCGGGCACGACCGACCTGACCCTTCAGGCCGGAACGATCTGGGCGCGCGCCGCGCGAGGCGGGAGCGGCGTGGACGTCAAGACTCCCGCGGCGGTGGCGGCTATCCGCGGGACGGACTGGTCCCTGACCGTCGACAGCGCGGGGAAGACCGGACTCGTGGTCCTGGAAGGAGTCGTCGAACTCAAGAACGCTCAAGGCGCCGTGACCGTCCGGCAAGGCGAAGGAGCCGTCGCGTCGATCGGGCAGGCGCCCACGAAGTTCGTGCTCGTCAACTCGAACGACCGCGAGCAGATGCTGTTTTATCTGACCCTGCGCGACGCGTTTAATTGGCTGCCGGCAACGCCCGCCGAGGGCCCCGCCATGCGGGCGCAGCGTGCCCGGATCGAGAACATCCCCCCGACCGCCCGCAATGCCGAGGACTGGCTGACGCTTGCCGAAACGGCACTCGCCCTCGATGGCCGGGCAATTGCCGCCCAAGCATTGGACGAGGCCCGCAGCCGGCCATTGAGCCCGGCGCAACGTGCCCGCGCCGACCTGGTGGCAGGCTTGATCGCCGGGTCCGAGCGCCGCTGGTCGGAAGCCGCGGCCCTTTTCGCCAAGGCCGAGACGGGTCTCGACAGGAAACGACGCGTCAGCGCGGCGTATGGCCGTTACATCGCGGCCTCGTTGGCGGATCCCAAGCGCGTTCAGCCGGAGCCAAATATCGGACAGAACGATCCCGAGGCGGCGCTTGCCCGCGCCTACATCCTGGGATTCAAACAAGATCTCAAAGCTGCTTCCGTCGCGGCACGGGCCGCCGAAAAACGATTTCCGGGCAACGTTCGTCTCGCGGCTTTCTCGGCCCAGATGGCTCTGGCATTGAACGAACGGGAGGCCATGCGGGAGGCGGTCGCCCGCGCGCGCGCCATCGATCCCGATTCGCCCGATGCGCTCCTCGTCAGCGGCGTCGTCCGGGGCGACATCGATGGCGAGGTCACACGCGCCATCGCCGAATTGCGCCAGGCCGCCGCCATCGCGCCGGGACAATCCGATATCTGGAACATGATCGGTCTGTACGAATCCGAGCGCGACGCTCCTATCGCTGCGGAAGCAGCCCTTCGCCGCGCCATCGCGGAGGACCCTGAAAGTCCGGTCGCCTACGCCAATCTGGCAATCCTGCTGCTCGATCAGAGTCGCGTGGACGAGGCCGGCGCGCTGATCGAAAAGGCGCTTGCGCTCGATCCCTCGTTCAGCGTCGCCTATATCGCGCAAGGGCGATACTTCCTGCAAAAAGGCGAGACGGCGAAAGGCATCGAAGCCGCCCTGGCCGGATCGACCGCCAACCCGGCCTATTCGCAAGGGCTCCTCGTCACCGCCATTGCGTATTACCAGAGCGGCGATGACGACCTTGCCATGCAGGCTTTGGAGAACGCCGACAGGCTCGATCCCAACGACCCTGTCGTGGCGATCGCGCGCACCGCCATCGCGCTCGATGCCTATCAGGCGGACGAAGCTGTGCGCGCAGCCCGTGAAAGCGTTCGCAGGTTCCGCCTGCGCGGTGGGGACTATGCGGGGCTTGCAGTGAACCGGCAGGCGGGATCCTACCCGGCTCAGGCTTATCGCTTTCTGGAACTCGACGAATGGGCGCGCTTCTACGGCGACCGCGTCTTCGATCCGTTCACGGCATCGAGTTATTTCGATCAGGCTGCGGCGCGGCGCCAGACGCTTTTCGTGAACCGCCCGACCGTCGCCTCGGTGGTCGGCGAAGAAGCCGATCTCACCACCTTCGCCTTGACGATCCAGGGTCTGTTCTTCGACCCCCTGGCGGTGTCGGCCCGTGTCGGACGGCAGGACCTGGTGCGACGGCCCTTCATCGATGCCGAAATCGGCGGAAGCCTGGTCACCCGGAACGGCCGCGCGGGCTGGGGCGCCGATGCGACCGTGCAGGGTTTTTCCAACGATCCCATGCCCACCTCATTCTCGCTTTCGGCCGGTCGAATTCGCGCGGATGGACGCGAGTCCCTCGACAACGAGAGCGCGTCCAACGCCTCGCTGTTCGTCGGCATGGCACCCGACGCCTCGAACCGCTTCCTCATCTTCGGCACGGCCGCCAACGAGGAACCGGGACTGGCGCGGATCAACACCCCGACCCGCTATTTCGTGGGCGAGCGCGACTTCACGTCCATCCAGGGCGGCACCGGGTGGAGCCATTCGTTCGGTGACCGGAACGTGCTGACGGGCGCAATCTACGCCAATCGGGGTCTCGATCGGCGCTACACCAAGGCTGCGAGTTTCGATCTGGACCCGATCATCGCGGCGAGCGAGACCTGGGAGCGCAACCGGACAGAGGGCGTCGTCGCGGCCCTCAATCATAGCATTGGCATCAATGACTTTACGTTACGCTACGGCTTCGAGAGCCAGGTCGGCAAAACTTTCGACGCCACGTTCGGACAAGGCCTATTCGCCAACCGGGTCACCGGTCAGACTCAGTTCGTCGATCTGACCAGCAGCGCCAACACGGATTTCCGCGCCACGCGGCTCTATGCGGATGCGTTCTGGCGCCCCTCCGACAAGTTCGAGGCGCAGGCCGGAGTCCAGCGCACGTCCGTGGATATCGGCTCTCTGCCCTCCGACACGGAAATCTCGCCGCGCATCGGAATCGGCGTGTCGCCCGTCGAAGGGCATTGGCTCCGCGCTGCCTATCGCCGGGACGGCGACCTGCCCCTTGCGTTCACGCTCGCGCCGGTGACCACGGTTGGATTGGTTCCCAATGCGGTTCCGCTCGCGCTCGGCGGTCGCACCGACTCGCTGGCACTGCGGTGGGACGCCGAATGGTCGCCACACGTGTTCACCGCGATCGAATATCAGCGCCAGGACCTGCAGGATCTCAGCC
>NZ_JBFUHH010000069.1:0-15000 GCF_056402495.1 Microvirga sp. P4_A5
ATCCTGCGATCTCGACAATGCGGCCGAGATACATGACGGCAACGCGATCGGAGATGTGGCGCACGACCGAGAGATTGTGCGAAATGAACAGATAGGTCAGCTTCAGCTCCCGCTGGAGATCCTGCAGCAGGTTGATGATCTGCGCCTGAACCGAGACGTCGAGCGCCGACACCGCTTCGTCGCAAACCACGAAGCTGGGCCGCAAGGCAAGGGCCCGCGCGATACCGACCCGCTGCCGCTGGCCGCCGGAGAACTCATGGGGGTAGCGCTCCGCTGCGGATCGCGGCAGACCAACAAGGTCCAGCATCTCCAGAACCGACTTGGCTCGGGACCCTCGGTCGCCGATCCCGTGAATGACGTAGGCTTCGGAGATTRCATCGCCGACAGTCATGCGGGGATTGAGCGACCCGTACGGATCCTGGAAGATGATCTGCATCTCTTTGCGACTTTGRCGCAGCTCCGCCTTGGTCAGTTCGGTCAGATCCCTGCCGTTGAACGACACGGATCCCGCGGTCGGCTCGATGAGGCGGAGGAGAAGCCGTCCCGTCGTGGATTTGCCGCAGCCGGATTCACCCACGAGGCCTAGGGTCTCGCCGGATCTCACAGCAAGATCAACGCCATCGACCGCGCGTGCGCCGCCCGTCTTGCTCCCGAAAACACTGCCGCGGGCACCGAAGACCTTCGTCAGGCCCTTCGCTTCGATGGCCGTTTCCATCTTCATGCAACAGCCTCCTCTAGCGGTTGTTGATAGCCGAAAGGCCGCAGGCAGGCCGCTGCCTGATCCCCCGACACAGCGCCCAGCAACGGTCGCTCCTGAACGCAGATGTCCCGACGATAAGGACAACGAGGCGAGAAACGGCAGGCTTCCAGCATCTGACCGACGGCAGGCACCCAGCCTTCGATCGTCACAAGGCGACCGCGTGGCCCCTTCATGTCTGGGATCGAGGCGAGCAGCGCCTGCGTGTACGGATGTTGGGGGTCATCGAAAATTGAACGCACGGGTGCGATCTCGGCGATTCGGCCTGCGTACAGGACCATGACACGGTCTGCGATTTCAGCGATGACCCCGAGATCGTGCGTGATGAACAAGAGTGCGAGCCCCCGTTCGCGCCGCAACTTCCGTAACAGGTCGAGGATCTGTGCCTGAACGGTGACGTCAAGCGCCGTCGTCGGCTCATCAGCGATGAGAACCTTGGGATCGGCCGCGAGGGCGATCGCGATCATCACCCGCTGGCGCATGCCACCGGACAATTCATAGGGATAGGCCGCGAGGCGTCTCTCGGGCGACGGGATCTCGACGAGACGGAAGAGGCTCAGCGCCTCCTGGCGAGCTTCGAACGCCGACAAACCGCGGCGGCGACGCAAAACTTCCACCACCTGGTTGCCTACCCGCATAACCGGATTGAGCGCGGTCATGGGTTCCTGAAAGATCATGGCGAGGTCGCGGCCCCGCTTCTCGCGCCAGTGATCCGGCGATCGCGAGGTCAACGCGTCCCCGTCGAGTACGACGCTTCCGTCCGTCTGCCGTACCGCACTCGGCAGCAGCCCCATCACCGACAGCGCGAGCATACTTTTGCCGCTGCCGGATTCTCCGACCACGCCAAGGACTTCTCCTGGCGCGATGGTGAAGGAGATATTCTCCAGAATGGTCGCGCGCGAACGCGCGAGGGCCGTCGTCAGACCACGGACCGCCAGGATCGGCCGCTGCACGTCGTGGGCCATCATCACGTCCTCATCCGTGGGTCGAGCACGTCACGAAGTCCATCGCCGAGCAAGTTCAGGCCGAGGACCGACACGATGATCGCAAGGCCAGGGAAGATGGTGATCCAAGGCGCTTCCGTGATGAAGTCTCGCCCTTGAGCGATGATGCTCCCGAAAGACGGCGCGGGAGGCGGCGGACCGACCCCGATGAAAGACAAAGCCGCCTCGGCGAGGATAGCGGTGGCGAAGACGTAGGTGAGCCGAACGATCAGCGGTCCGAAGGCATTAGGCAGCACATGGCGGCACAACACCCTCAGTTCGGACGCGCCGAGCGCCCTTGCCGCCTCGATGAATTCCCGTTCGCGCACCACCAGCACGGATGCGCGGACGATCCGGGCCGTATGGGGCATAGTGGCGATGGACAACGCAATGATGACGTTGACCACTGATGCGCCAAGAACCGCCGCCACCGCGATGGCGAGCACGATGGCCGGAAAAGCCATCAGGGCATCCATCAGGCGCATGATCGGGTTATCCAGAGCTGGGAAGAACCCGGCGGTCGCCCCGATGATCGTGCCGGCGACGCCGGTCAACGCCGCCGTCATGAGACCGATGATGAGGGAGATCCGCGCGCCGTGAAGCACTCGGGAGAGAATGTCCCGGCCGAAATGGTCGGTTCCAAACCAGTAGGTCGCGTCCGGCGGACGCAAGCGCGTGCGGAAACTGTTGCGGAGAGGATCGAAGGGCGAAAGCACATCGGCAAACACCGCCACGAGCGCAATCGCCAGAACGAGCACGGCGCCCATGAGGAACGAGCGACTCTGCAGGAGTCGCACGAGGATCATCATGGTCGGGCCGCGTGTGGCCGGCTCCGTCTTCGGGAACACGAGGGTCATTCGAGGCGAACCCTCGGATCGGCGACCGCGTAAAGGATATCAACCGCAAGATTGACGGTCAGATAGATGACGGCGAGAAAAAGCAACCCACCTTGGATGACAGGGTAATCACGGGACAAGATCCCGCCGATGATCAAACGGCCGACACCGGGGATCGAGAAGACCTGTTCGATGATGACCGCGCCGCCCAGCAAGGCGCCCGCAACGATGCCAGCGACCGTCAAAACAGGGATCAATGCGTTTGGCAGGCCATGGCGGAACATGATCTCGGTTCGCTTCAGACCCTTGGCGTCGGCAGTGCGGATGAAATCCTGATTGAGAATTTCGAGCATCGAGGCACGGGTCATCCGGGCGACGAACCCGACCTGGATGATCGCGAGAGTCAGAGCGGGCATGATGATCGTACCGGCCCAGCCGACGGGATCTTCACTAAAGGGCACGTAACCTCCGGTGGGAAAGAATCCGAGTTTCACGGCGAAAAGCAGGATCAGCATGATGCCGAGCCAAAAATCGGGAACGGACAGCCCGAACAACGCCGCCGTCATGACCACCTGATCGGGCCAGCGATTGTGGTTCACGGCCGCGATGATTCCTGCCAGCACGCCAAGCGCGAGCGCGAGGACAAGCGCCAGTCCAGCGAGGGACAACGTGACGGGCAGACGTTCGACGATAGCAGCCGTGACGCTGCGGTTGAGCAAGATGGAATGGCCGAGATCGCCCCGGATGATGCGCCCGTACCAGTCGAGCATCTGCATCGCCATGGGACGGTCGAGGCCGAGCTCACGGCGAAGGCGCTCGACCTGCTCAGGGGTCGCGCTCGTATCAAGGAACGCCGCGGTCGGATCGCCTGGAACGAGCCAGATGATCGCAAATGACATGAGCGAGACCAGGACGAGGACAATTAACGCGCCGGCAAGCCGTTTTGCTAGAAATCTCGACATTACGGCTCCCTTGGCGGAGATCGGCGGGACGAGAATCCCGCCGACAGGTGTTTGCTATTTCTCAAGCCAGACGCCCCACATCCGTGGGATGCGGTAGGGCTTGAAATTCTTGAGCTTCGCAGTCGCCACCTGGAAGAGGCCGTAATTGCCGGCCTTCATGGCAACCGCGTTGTCATACATGTGCTTCTGGAACTCGACGAAGATCTCCTTGCGCTTTCCCTCGTCCATCGTGGACGTGAGCGTGGCATAAAGGCTGTCGATCTTGTCGTCCTTCTTGAGCTGCGAGGTTCCGTTCACCCAGGGCGCCATCACCGAGGCGGGTCCCTCATAAGGTTCGATGCCATAGCCGTGCGCCCAGAACTGCCAGCCATTCGGCGTGAAGCCGATCTTCGACACGGTCGGCCAGTCAGCCACCGAGAGTTCCACATTGATCCCGATATCCTTCAGACGCTGCTGAACGACAGTCGCGGTGTCGGTGTTGGCGCGTAGGTTATCGACGATGAAGGTCAGCCTTTCGCCCTTGTAGCCCGACTTCCCCAGCAGCGCTTTCGCAGCGTTCAGATCTGACTGGTTGTACTTCTCGGTTCCAGTCTTGGTGTAGAACGGAGCGCCGGGATAAAGCCAGGCGCCGTCGATCTGGTTGATGTCCGGATAGGAGATCGCCATGATCTCCTCCATGTCGAGCGCCGCCTGAACCGCGAGACGGAAATTCACGTCGCTAGTCGGCGGCTGAGCGTGGTTGAACTTGATCACCTGGAAGGCGAAAGGAAGCACCTTGTAGATGACATACTGCTTGTTGCCTTCCAGACGTTTCGCCGTGGCGCCCTCGACGGTTTCGAGAAGCTGGACTTCGCCGGCTTCGAAGGCCGCACTGCGCGCGCCTGCCTCAGGCATGAACCTGAACGTCACGGTGTCCAGAAACACCTCCTTCTTGCCTGCGAGACCGTCCCTGCCCGTTCCCTTCGGGTTCGGCACGTAGTCACCGAAGCGAGCGATTTTCACATGGCTGTCGGGCTTGTATTCCACAAAGCGGAATGGTCCCGTGCCGATGAAGTTGATCTGGTTCGCAGGCTTTGCCGCTTCCTCCGCGGGATAGATCGCGATCGGCGCGCGGGGCGACGACAGATTATCGAGGAAGGTCGACTGGATATCCTTCAGTTTGATGGTGACTTCAAGCGGTCCAGTCTCGGTCACCGTCTCGACAGCACTCAGAAGCGGGGAGGAAGCTCCCACCTTGCGGTATCGCTCGAGGGAGGCGACGACGTCCTTCGCATCGAGCTCCTTGCCGTTGTGGAATTTGACGCCCTTGCGGATGGGGAACACATAGGTCTTGCCGTCCGCCGAGATCTTGACGTCTTCCGAGAGCTCGGGGACGGGCTTCGCATTCTCGTCACGAGCGTAGAGGGTTTCATAGATCTGAAGCGTGATGTTTCGCGCAGCCTGTGCGGATGTCACTTGAGCATCCAGCGAAGGCGGCGCTTGCGTTAATCCAATGACGACGTCTCCGCCCTTCGTCTGCGCGAATGCGCTTCCCGACGCGGCTAGCAGAACAGCCGCGCCAAGAGCCGCAGTCCTGAAATCATACCATCGTTTCATGTGATCCTCCATCTGGTGGCGCAAGGCCGGTTCGGTCGGAAGTCCTGGCTTGCACCTTGTCATGACGGACAATGTCGATCCTCGATGCATGGCCTGCTTACGCGATAGCCGGCTCCGACGCGGATGCCGACGCTTCGTCGTAGTCGTTCATCACCACGGCGACCACATCGCCGCGCTGGACCCGCCCAGGTCCGGACGCCATCCACAGCACCCCGCCCCGCGGATAGCGCAGTTCGATGGGGGGCCTGTCGACATCCTCGACGAAGTGTAGAAAACCCGCGACCTGGTTGTCACCCACGGATTCTGCGGCGAGATGGCAGGGTTCGAACACCCCGCCGGCAGGGGCGAAGAGGTAACATTTTGGATCGCGGACCATCATGTGCCGTGTCGCCGGCGATCCATCGCGTTGCGCCGTATCCGCTTCGCCTTCCATGATCCCCAGATGCTTGAGGATGTTGTCGAGACCGCGTTTGCCGATCCGAACGCCTTCCACATGCACCCGCCCCCAGCCACCCAGTTCCGTGCCGACTGAAAGGATCCCGCGTCGCTCTACGGATGACGTCAGGGTTGCACCTTCATCCACGCCCCAGAACACCACATTGTAGGGTGCGCCAAAAGCCGCGGCGGCTTTCATGGTCCGCTCCCGCAACTCAGGATCGTCGACGTAATGCATGTTGGTCGATAGGGCCGATTCCATCGAATGGCCCGCCGTGTGAAGGTCGATCGACACGTCGGCCAGCGGCAGCAGCACGGTGTCAATGAAATGCGCCAGCATCTCCGAGAATGTGCCGCGCGGGTTGCCCGGGAAGCAGCGGTTCATGTCGCGATGGTCGATCGGGGAGAGTCGCGTATCGTTGAGCACGGCCGGAACATTGATGGCCGGCAGCATGATGACGCGCCCCTTGATGGCGGAGGCCTGCAATGTCTGCGCCAATCGCGACACCGCAATCTGGCCCTCGTATTCATCGCCGTGGACGCCCCCTGTGAAAAGGACGGTCGGTCCGCTTCCGTTCTTGACGCATACGATGGGGATATCGATCGTGCCCCAACCGGATGTATTGCGCGAGAGAGGCGCACGTAGGTATCCCGCCTGCCGTCCATCCTTGTCAAAATCGATCTCGCAGCGGATCCGGCTCTTTATTTCGATGTCGCTCATCAGTCCGCCCCGGGTAATCTTGTTTTATGTTTCGTATGATGGTATACGATCTTACGAAAAGTCAATGCCTGCCATTGCGATATGCCTCTCCGGGCAATTTGGTAATCGAGGCAACAACCCGACACACCGTGCCCCGGCCGGTCCGCAGGAAAATTTCGAGCGGCTCATGAGCGTCAGCAAATCCCGATCCAAAAGAGCGCCGCTGCCGGAGAGTTTCGAATTGCCGACCGACGCGCGGTGGCAACCCTTACGTCCCCGCACCCTGGTCGATGCGGTCATCGACGAGGTAGTGGCGGCTGCCGCCTCAAGCCGCATCCTGCCCGGCGACCGCATTGTGGAATCCGATCTTGCACAAGGTCTCGGCGTGAGTCGCGTGCCGGTCCGGGAGGCCCTCCGCATCTTGGAGAGCCAAGGTCTTGTCGTGAACGAGCCCTACAAGGGAATTCGCTTGCGGAACGTTACGCAGGAGCGCATCGACCACCTCATCGAGGCGCGTGTCGCACTTGAGACGGCCGCAGCCGTCCGCGCCATCGTTGCTGGTCATAACGATCGCAAGGCCGTTCAGATTCTGAACCGGCACATCGATGAGCTGGAATTGATGGGCGCCCGCCAGGATGCGTACGGATTCGCGAGCGCCGACACGGATTTCCACCGGGCCTTGTGCCAGTTTAGTGGTAACGAGGTCGTTTGCGACCTCTGGGAAATGTTGTCGCGGCAATTGACGATCATTGTCGGCCTGTCCACCTTGGGGAAGGCCATGACCGATATCGTCGAGGAACATAGGAAGCTCGCGAGAGTCTTCGCGTCGGGTGACGTCGACGGCATGACGCAGGCAATCGACGACCACATTAACGTACAGACGCATGCGCTCGATTTCCTCGCCATCATCGAACGCCGCAAGGCCGAGCGCGACGCCCGAGACAAGTCTTAGATCAACTCCAATCGACTCCATCGCATCAGACAGGGACAATCATGCCGGCAGATCACCCTCCTCGCACCGCTCTTCCGCCGATCAAAATCAGGAAAATCGAGGCGGCCCCTCTCCTTGGCGAAAGCCCCAAGGGTGGCTGGTCGCAGGAAATCAGGCCGGAGGATTCCATCCACGCTCTCATCGCGGTCCACACAGATGCGGGCATCACCGGCTATGGCAGCTCCTTCGCGGATGGACGTCTCATTCAAGCCGCCCTTCAAGTGCTGGCGCCGCTCTATTCCGGCGAAAATGCACTCGAGCCGGAGCGGGTCTCTGAAAAATTGCACCAGAACACGTTCTGGATGGGCCGTGGCGGCTCACTTACGCACGCCATCAGCGGTATCGACATCGCTCTCTGGGATATTCTCGGCAAAGCGACTGGGATGCCTGTCGGACGGTTGCTCGGCGGCACCTACCGTCGGCGCGTTCAACCCTATTGCTCTCTCCTTATGGAGGAGCCTGCACGCATGCGCGACGTGGTGGATGAATATCGCGCGAAAGGCTTTCGTGCTTTCAAGATCGGCTGGGGTCCGTTCGGGCGCGCGCTTGACTCGAAGCTTGACGAAGCAATCGTTCGTTCGGCGCGTGAAGCCGCCGGTTCGGATAACAAACTGCTGGTCGACGCCGGCGCCAGCGATGCGAACTGGCCGCACGGATTGAAATGGGCCATGCGGACCGCCGAGATGCTGAAGGACTATGACATTGGCTGGTTCGAGGAAGCCGTCAAACCGGATGCTATCGATGATTTCTGTCATCTTCGACGGGTCAGCCCGGTCCCGATCGCCGGCGGCGAGGTTCTGACGCGGCGGCAAACCTTCATCCCGTGGCTCAGCCGAGGCGCTTTCGACATCGTCCAACCGGATGTCACCAAGGTCGGCGGCATCAGCGAGCAACGCCGCATCGCCTGGATGGCGTCCGATTTTGGGGTCAAGTATATTGGACATGGCTGGAACACCGCGCTCGGTCTTGCGGCCGATCTGCAGATGGCGGCCGCCTTTTCCGATGCGGATCTCGTGGAGTATATCGGCGGCAGCCCCTACGTGGACGGTATCCTTGCAGAACCGTTTGAAGTGGACGAGGACGGCTATCTCGAAATTCCCGAGAAGCCTGGGCTCGGCGTGGAGCTTGATCGTGATAAGCTTGCGCGATACGTCCCGAACCCGGCTGTCCTGTTCGCCTGAGCAACCCGAACATAACTGGAGTAAGCGATGTCCGGCCGTTTGAACGGAAAGATTTGCGTCGTCACAGCCGCGGGCCAAGGCATTCCTGCGGGGCGTGAAACTCGTCGTCTCTGATGCGCACGAGGCATCAGGGCTGCGGTCACGAAGGTCCTGACCGCGAGCTGGCGGCGCTGTCCCATGCCGGGCGCAGCGGCCGGCGTGTGGTCTCGGACTTCATCGCTGCTGGACAACATCCACGACTCAGGCCGCAACCTGAGGCGCTGTTCATTGAGGCAGCCGTGGCGATCGAGCCCCTTCGAGATTTGCTGCCTCGTTCGAGGATGAGCGCAATTACGCGAAGCCCGAGGCAACGCGTAGGTCAGGCTTCCGACTAACAGCCGATCTCTTCCTTCATGGCTTCCACCTCATTCAGCGAGCGGCAGACTCAACGACGGCCCTTGCCCAAATACACTCGGGCGCCATGCCGCAACCGGTCCGGGAGGGGCTGGCGCATCACGCCACTGCGCAGGTGAGCCAGCCTGTCCCGGGAACAACGCGTCAGCGTGTGTTGATCGGAACAACGCACGGGCAATCCGCGCGGCGAGACTACCTGTTGCAGCGCGGATATTCAAAAGAGGTGCCTCATCAGATCACATTGACGGCTCGATCACAATTACGTTAACTTTAATTGCTATGTAGTCGTCTGGTATTTGGCGACAAATTTCGCGCTCTCGATTGCTCACTCGCAAGTGAGCAAAACCATGAGTCAGCTGCCGATGTGTCGGTAATTTTCCTCAATGATAGTAGCGTAACAGGCACTTACTTCCGATTATCGTCTTTTACGGCCAGCGGGGAACGACCATGTCAAGAATTATTAAACTTGCAAGCGCTTCTTTTTTAGTCGGCATGGCTATTGCTTCTGACGAGCCGGCATTTGCCCAGTCGACCTCAACGCAGCCGTCAGCCCCCTATAACCAGTGCTGGGGGCAAATAGCTTCCGGAGTGGCGCAATTCGACAGCCCGAATTACGACTCGGCGGCGATGAACGGCGGCTCAATGGGAATGCACTCGCGATCGGCGGCCGCCGCGGACTTAAACGGCGGGTTCGCGACGAATGGGTTCATTCAGCAACCCCGCAGCGGGGTCGGCAATGTATCGACAGATGTACACGGCGTTGCCCCCGGCGACGGGGGAAATGGCGAACATGCTGTCAATAACGGCCTCCTGGCGCAGTTCATCGACCCTGCAACCGGTTCGTTCACGGGAGGTGCGGGTCAGCCGATCGAATGCTCGCTACCAGACCCCGAACTTCCATAGGTCGTTCGACGATTAAGCGAATGCCTTCCGAGGGCAGAGCGCCATCGGCACGCGCGCGGGAATCGAGCTGTTTCGGAGAGAGAAAAAGGGGCCAACGGTATTCTCATGGCCGCCAGGATAAAGCGCAGTCACATCACTTTGGGCCTGAGCTTCGCTTTGGTTGCCATGCTCGCTGGCTCTGCGGACCCAAGTTCTTCAGGTTTTCACGCTAGTGCGCCTGATGCCCGCTATCTGGTCGCCTCCGTCGAGCAGGGCGACATCCGGACGACGCTCTCCGCAACGGGAACGCTTGTCGCGGTCGTTACGGTCAAAGTGAGTTCCCAGTTGTCTGGTCGGGTTTCCGAGGTGCTGGTAGATTTCAATGACAACGTCACCAAGGGCCAAACTCTTGCCCGGCTGGATGCGAGCACCTTCGCGGCAAGGGTTCGGCAAGCCCAGGCCGGTCTTGAGGCAGCCAAAGCGCGCGTCTCACTCAGCAACGCCGCACTCGATCGGGCAACAGCGAACGTTACGGGGGCCCGGACCGGCCGAATGATAGCCGCGGCCTACGTCCAGAGTGCCCAGGCCAAAGCCGACAGCGCCAAGCGCGATCTCGACCGCAAGCGCGCTTTGGCGGACCGCGCCGTCGTCGCCCAATCGACCGGCGATGATGCGTTGACGATGTTCGAAGCCGCTTCCGCCATGCTCGTCGCAGCAAGGGCCGAACAGGCCAATCGCATATCGGCTATCCTCGTTGCCGAAGCCGACCGGCGGATCGCGGAGGCGCAACTGGAGTTCGCCGAAAAAATACTCCATCAGCAAGAAGCTGTTCTGGAACTGGCGCAGGTCGACCTTGCCAACACAGTCATCCGTGCGCCCATCGACGGGGAGATCATCGGGCGGGATATCGACCGCGGCCAGACAGTGGCCACGAGTCTTTCCGCGCCGACGCTTTTCACCATCGCGCAGGACCTCCGCCAGATGGAAGTGCACGCAAAGATCGACGAAGCGGATATCGGGCGAGTTCATGTGGGCCAAGCGTCGAATTTCACGGTCGACGCTTATCCGGCCCGGACTTTCAGTGGCAGGGTGACCCAAATCCGGAAGGCCCCCGGCATGAGCCAGAACGTCATCACCTACACGGCGGTCCTGACGGCCCCTAACCCGGATCTCAAGCTGCTGCCAGGCATGACAGCCATGGTCCAGATCATCGTGGAACAGGCGGATAATGTCCTAAAAATTCCAAATGCGGCGCTACGTTTTGTTCCCCCCCCCCACGAAGCTGGACGGATTCTCAACAGCGGAGAAGCGATGGGCTTGTCGCCTGCTCGGGGCGCGGACGGCGGGCACTCGTCAACGGTTTGGACCCTTGACGAAAGGGGCGCGGCGTCTCCTGTTCGTGTCAAGCTCGGACGGAATAATACCAACGCGACCGAAGTCGTGGCGGGCCCGCTCGAACAGGGACAGACAGTGATCATTGGCACGGCATCCCGATCGCATAGAATCCCCTTCTTCAGTATTCGCTAGGTCGGCTGATGAGTGAGCCTTTGATCCACTTGCTCGACATCCACAAGGACCATGAACAGGGTCAAACTACAGTGCGGGCGCTGCGCGGGTTGACGCTTGACATTCACCCCGGTGAGTTCGTCGTCGTCACCGGTCCGTCCGGATCGGGCAAGTCCACGATGATGAATGTGGTGGGCCTGCTCGACCGGCCGTCCTTCGGACGGTATGTCCTTGCCGGGCGGGACGCAGGGTGTCTTGGTCATGATGAGCGTGCGCTTCTGCGCGCGCGAGAGATCGGCTTCATATTTCAGGCTTTCAACCTGCTTGGTCGTAGTACCGCGCTCGAGAATGTAGAATTGGCCCTGACGTACACCGGGCATTCTGGAGGGGAGCGGCGCCGGCGGGCTATCGAGGCACTCGACAATGTGGGCCTTGCGGATCGTCAGCATCACTGGCCGGGGCAGCTTTCCGGGGGCGAACAGCAGCGCGTTGCAATCGCTCGCGTGCTTGCAAAGGGCCCGCGGCTCATTCTCGCCGATGAGCCGACCGGCTCCCTCGACAGCACCACGAGCGACGAGATCATGTCTTTGCTTCAGGCCTTGCACATTGGCGGCAAGACGATCGTTCTCGTCACCCACAACCCGGCCGTTGTCCTCTATGGAGAGCGAGCGATATCGATGCGGGATGGCAGGATCACGCATGACGCGCCGGTGACGCAGGACAAAGCTCGTCCGGCGGTGGAGGTGAGCGCGTGAGTCCAGCAGAGACAGTTACCATCGCCTTTCGCGCGATCAGCGCTAACCTTTTGCGCAGCGCGCTCACTATCCTCGGTATCGTAATCGGCGTCGCGGCGGTGATCGTGATGGTGGCGATAGGCAGTGGTGCGCAGGATCAGATCTCCGGGCAGATCAGGTCGCTTGGCGCCAATCTTTTGCTGGTCCAGCCAGGATCGTCCACCAGCGGGGGCGCACGCCTCGGCATCGGATCGCGGCAGCGTCTGACCGAGGAAGATGCAAGCGCGATCGGACGCGAGGTGCCGGGAGTCGTGGTGTCGGCACCCACTGTCACGGGCGCGGCCCAGATAGTGCATGGCAATCTCAACTGGTCCACCCTCGTCGGCGGCGTGACGCCCGACTACTTGGTTGCGCGGGAGTGGCGGGTCGAGAAGGGACGCGGGCTTTCTGCCGAAGAGGTCGACACCGCCGCCAAGTCTGTCCTCCTTGGCCGTGTCGTTGCCGACAACCTGTTCGGTAATCAGGACCCCATTGGTCGGTTGGTTCGAATGGCCAATGTGCCGTTCACGGTCGTGGGCGTGCTCAGCGCGAAAGGGCAGAATTCCGGATCGGGCCGCTCTCAGGACGACACCGCTCTTATCCCGCTCTCGACAGCAAAACTCCGCGTGCTCGGCGGAAGTAAGATCGGCCGTCAGGTCGTTGACTTCATCCTTGTCAAGATTGTCTCGGACGAGTTGATTCCTGAGGCGYGTCGGCAGATCGGCCAACTTCTGCGGCAGCGCCACCGGCTGAGTCCCAAGGCCGAGGACGACTTCCAGGTCCAGGAGCCCTCGGCCGCAATGGAAGCGCGGGTCGCGTCAACTCGAGCGCTAACGTTTCTCCTCGCCGCTATCGCATCTGTGTCGCTGGTTGTGGGCGGGATCAGCATCATGAACATCATGCTTGTATCCGTCACCGAGCGGACCCGGGAGATCGGCTTGCGGCAAGCGCACGGAGCGCGCCGGCGCGACGTGAGAATTCAGTTTCTGGTCGAAGCAGTCGTGCTCTGCATGTTGGGCGGAACTGCCGGCGTCGCGCTAGGGATCGTAACCTCGTTCGCGATCGGCTTTCTGGCAGGTTGGCCCATTCGGGTGAGTGCCGCATCAATCACGCTCTCATTCGCATTCGCTTCGGCGGTTGGTATCGTTTTTGGCTTCTACCCAGCCCATAAAGCCTCTCGCCTAGAACCCACCGAAGCGCTGCGCTTTGAATAGCTGTCCCAAGAGCCACGTCCAACCGAACCTTGCCGCTCACGCACGAGTTCCTGAGCGAAATGCTGGGTGTGCATCGCCCGACGGTCAGTATCGTGCTCCGAACCCTCCAGACAGCCAGACTCATTTAGCAAAGCCGAGGGGGCATCACCGTGACGAATCGCGCGGGTCTGGAGGAGGCGACATGTGAGTGCTACCGGAGGGTCCGCCGGATCTACGAGCGCCTTTACCGGGCACGTTCTCTCCTCGGCGTCGTGCTCCCTTTGTCCAGCGCGCAGATGCTGACTTCATCCTCCAGACCGGCCTCCATTGTTCACGGGCGCCAAAAAAGAGAGTTCGGAGAAAATGACCAAGAAAAAGCCTCCGCCTCCGAAGGATCCGAAAATCAATGCCGGCCAACAGGCCAATGCTGCTTGGCGAGGTGGCTTTTGCGACGCTCATATTCTCGACTGGTGGCGCGAGACACTGCCGGGCCGCCTGCAGGGCTCCTGCAGCGAGGAGTTGCGAATGTTGGTCGAGGATTGTGCGATCGCTACGAAACGCGCACTTTCCAGTCCGCGGCGCCTGCGTCCCTCCCGGATTGCAAAGAATCTCAACGCTCTAGCTAAGAGCTTGTCGCGGTCTGCCAAGACCTTGGACGCTGGCGGCGACCAGATGCTGGACTTACTAGGTATAGTGACTCCGGGCGGGCGGCCGGAGGACGCAAACCATGTCGTTCGCCACAAACTTTATCTTGGTTGGCTTTCCGACGCTGCGATGAAAGCTGCGGAACWCGCCAAAAGTCACTCCGTGTCGATGAATGATGATCATGGGGGCCCGAATATCGACGTGAGGCTTGAAGACCTCATCGCCCACCTTTTGGTCCTCTATGAAGAGACAACCGGCATTCGTCCACTGCACACAACCAACCCTAATTCTGGCCTGGTTGAGACGGGTGCCACCTTGTTTGTCAAAAGAATCCTGTCGCTCTACTCTCCGGATGGCATCACGTTCAACCCCCACCGGATCGACGCCATCGTTCTCGATAAGCTGATGGTTCGCGACCTCGAGTACTTCGAGCCGCCTCCGCACAAGAATCGCTGAGTTACTCCTTTTCCTTCGCCGCAAGATATCTGCCAGATGTTTCCGCCGGAGGTTTCCAATGGAAACGTCGGCGCAGAGATGGGAGCGCATGCAGGTCCCCGACCTGCGCATCATTTCCGAGGACCTCTGGCAGGCCGCCAAGCGTCGCCAGGAGATTGTCACTTTCGCCATGGAGCGCGATGAGCAGGGTCACGCCCTCAACCGCAGCCATCGCCGTCGCTACCTGCTCTCCGGACTTTTGATCTGCGGCTGCTGCGGCGGCAACTTCAGTGTCGTGACGCGGGACACCTATTCGTGCTCGGGTCGGCGCGCCAAAGGCGTTTGCAGCAATGACCGCACGATCKCCCGTGGGGAGWTCGAGAACCGGATCCTGACGGCCATCAAGCAGAACCTCTTGACGCCCGAACTCGTCGCCGAGTTCACCCGCGCCTATACGCAGGAGTTCAACCGGCTGGTCGCCGAGTCCGGCAACCAGCATGCAGAGRTSGCGGGCAAACTCACGGCGGTCGAGCGCAAGATCRCCGGCATCCTGCGAGCAATCGAAGACGGCCTGTACCAGCCGGCCATGAAGGCTCGGCTCACCGAACTCGAAGCCGAGAAGGCGAGCCTAATGGCGCGGCAGGGCCCGGCGCCGGTCGTGCACAAGGTGTCGGTGCACCCGAACCTTGCCGTCGTCTATCGGCGCAAGGTCGAGGAACTGGAAAGTCTGCT
>NZ_JBFUHH010000069.1:22500-23811 GCF_056402495.1 Microvirga sp. P4_A5
TGTCCGTCACGCCGATCGTCGACGAGGTGGCGACCAACGACGCGGCGACCAGCGAGGACGACGAGGATGAATCGCGCGGCGGCGTGAAGCTGTACGACAGTCTCTATGAGACCGCGCTGAAGAACGACCTTCCCCGCGAAAGCGTGGAGGATCTGGTCCGGATCTTCGGCTACGACGTCGATTTCCAGCGCAGGGTCTCCCCCGGCGATACCTTCGAGGTGTTCTATGGCGCCGACGAGGAGGTAGCCCGCCCGGAAATCCTCTTCGCGGCCCTGACCATCAATGGCGAAGCACGGCGGGTCTACCGCTACCAGGGTGACGACGGCGGCTTTGATTTCTTCGACGATAGCGGCCGTTCGCTGAAGAAGTTCCTGCTCCGCAAACCGATCTCGGACGGAATCCTGYGGTCCGGCTTCGGCTCCCGCTACCATCCGATCCTGGGCTATTCGCGACCCCATACGGGGGTCGATTGGGCGAACCGGATCGGAACTCCCATCGTCTCCGCCGGTAACGGCACGGTGATCAAGGCCGAGTGGGATTCGGGCTATGGTCGGCGCATCGAAGTCCAGCACACCAACGGCTACGTGACGGCCTATTCCCACCTGTCCGGGTTCGGCAAAGGCGTCTCGCCGGGAACCCGCGTGAAGCAGGGACAGGTGATCGGCTATCTGGGCAATACCGGCCTCTCGACCGGCCCACACCTGCATTATGAAGTCATCATCAACGGCAGTTTCGTCGATCCCCTCAAGATCCGCCTGCCGCGAGGACGCGAGCTCGAAGGCCGCTCGCTCGCAGATTTCAAGCGGCAGCGGGAGCAGGTCGACGAACTCATGACCCATGCCAACGCCTCTGCGAGCCTCTCTCAACGGGCCGAGATCCGCTAAACCCTCATGATCGATCTCCTCATGATCGTGTTGCCGATCTTCGGCCTGATCGCCATCGGCTACGTCGCGCGGTGGGGAGGTTTCCTGTCGGAACGCGCCGGCGAGGGCCTGTCCGAATTCGTCTTCAAGCTCTCCTTGCCCTGCCTCATTTTCAGGACCCTGGTGCGCGCGGACATTCCGGCGGTTCAACCATGGGGCTACTGGATCTCCTATTTCGTCGGGGTCGCGGTCGTCTGGGCGCTGGCCGCGCGAATCGGGCGCCGCTTCTTCGGATTGTCCGGGGTGTCCCAGGTCGTCGCCGGCTTCTCGGCCGGTCAGGCCAACACGGTCTTCGTCGGCGTGCCGATGATTCTCAAGGCCTATGGCGAGGCGGGCGCCGTGCCCCTTTTCATGCTCATCGCCGTCCATCTGCCCGTCACCATGACGC